>CAZNBH010000022.1:0-1923 GCA_964571355.1 uncultured Aquifex sp. | reverse complement strand
ACCACCTCCCTGTCGTCGAAGGGGTATTTAACCCCCTTTATCTCCTGATAGTCCTCGTGACCCTTGCCCGCTATTACAACGGCGTCACCCTCTTTGGCTATTTTTAGGGCAAATTCGATGCCCTCCCTTCGGTCGGGGATAACGTAAACCCCCGAACGGTCCACTATCCCCTCCAAAATGTCGTTTATAATCGCCATCGGCTCCTCGTAGCGCGGGTTATCGGAGGTTAAAACCACCACGTCGGAAAGTTTTCGGGCAACCTCACCCATAAGGGGTCTTTTGGTTTTATCCCTATTCCCACCGGCGCCGAAAACCGTTATCACCCTTTTGGGTTTCAAATCCCTAACCGATTGGAGGAGTTTTTCCAAGGCGTCCGGCGTGTGGGCGTAATCGACCAAAACCAAAAAAGGTTCCCTCTGCAAAACCTCAAACCTTCCTGGGATTTGGGGAATATTTTTAACCGCCTCGGTCAGTTCCTTTGTAGGATACCCCAACAGGTGGAGGAGGGAAAAAACCCCCGTAAGGTTGTAAATTTGAAATCCACCCAAGAGGGGACTTTCGAGCTCCGCGATCTCCCCCGAGGGGGTTTTTAACCTTACATAGGTTCCCCTTAAGGTGGATTTTGCCTTAAGAATCCTGTAGTGGTTACTTTCCCCAAAACCGAACCCCTTTAGGGAAAATTCCTTTATAAGCCTTTTCCCGTAAGGGTCGTCCCCGTTCGCCACCCCCATCCGATAGGTGTATTCGGAAAAGAGCCTCCGTTTGGAAAAAAAGTAGTTTTCCATCGATTGGTGATAGTCGAGGTGGTCCCTCGAGAGGTTGGTAAAAACAACCCCCTCGAAGTTTGTCCCGTAAATACGGTTTTGCTCCAAGGCGTGGGAGGAGACCTCGCAGGCTACCGCCCTTGCCCCGTCCTCGAGCATTTGCGCCAAGGTTCTAAACCAAACCTTCGGATGGGGGGTGGTTTGCCCCTTTCCATAAAGCTTATCTTTAAAGCGGTATTCGACCGTCCCTATAACCCCCGTAGGGCATCCCAATTGGTTTAAAATCGAGGCGAGTATAAAGGTGCTCGAAGTCTTGCCGTTGGTGCCGGTAATGCCGAAGACCTTTAGCCTCTCGTCGGGTCTTCCGTAAAATTCCCTGCAACTCAATGCAAAAGCCCTTCGGGTGTTGTCGACCTTTATAAGGATAGTTTTTGAAAAATCGAGACCCTTGGGGGGAAAGTAGTCCCTCTCGACCACCACCGCAAGGGGTTTTTTCCTCAAAACCTCCCCCACAAAGGTGTGCCCGTCTACCCTTGTCCCCCTTATGGCGAAAAAAATGGAGTTTTCCTTAACCTCTTTGGAGTTATCGGTAATATCGGAAGCCTTTTTGAGGAGGGAAAAAATCCTTTCCATTCTATGGTAGGAAAATTTAAAGTTTTTCCCTTGCGGGTCTTTCCTTGAAATATTTTCCCCCAAGGGGCAAAATAAAATTATTTGGTTTACCAAAACGGAGGAACGGGAATGTATGCGGTTATAAAAACGGGTGGAAAGCAGTACAGGGTTCAAGTGGGGGACAAACTAAAGGTTGAAAAACTCAACGCCAACGTGGGGGAAACCGTCGAATTCGAGGCTCTAATGGTTCGCGATGACGACGGAAATATCCACGTGGACAAGGGCAAGGTTGTTGCCGAGGTAAAAGCCCACGGTTTGGGAAGAAAGGTTATCGTTTTCAAATACAGGCCTAAGAAGAACTACCGCAGGTGGAAGGGACATAGACAACCTTACACAGAGATAGAAATAAAGGACATCCAACTTTAATAATCTAAGGAGGTGTAAAAATGGCAAGTAAGGCGGCCGGAGGTTCGACAAAAAACGGTAGGGATAGTATTTCGAAAAGGCTCGGCGTCAAAAGGCACGACGGGCAAATAGTTAAGGCGGG
>CAZNBH010000021.1:0-9199 GCA_964571355.1 uncultured Aquifex sp. | reverse complement strand
GGAATGAAATCGGTTTTAATTCCTACCTTTGATGTTGAGGTTATCCCTATTCCTTTTAACGGTGCTCCTCTTTTCGTGCGTTCCCCAAAGGGGGACGGTAAACGTTCCCCCTTCCCTTTCGTGGTACAACGTCCCCAAACCCTTTAAGGGGAAAATTTTGGTTTCCACCTTTGAGGTACCCTTCAAATACTACCCCAAAGAGGATAGGGTGGTTTTTCCCATAACCTTTATGGGGTTTGTGTCCTACCGCGATAAGACCCTCCGATTGGGGAGGTATAAAATCTCCCTCCCGTTGGAACTTTGGAGGGTTTTAAAACACCGATTGGTGAAAAGGGATTGCACCTATACCCCTACGGCGGATGGTTATCTGTTTTCCTGCAAAGGGAACGGTTTTAGTTGGAACCTTTTGGTGGGCAAAAATTGGAAACCGATAAAGGGGGAAATCTGCGACCAAGGGGGTTGTTACGACTTCACCTATAAGGGGAACTCGGTAAGTTTGGACTACTACGGGTACGCTATAGTTTTCGAAATCCAAGATTAGTCCTTTTCGACGAGAAACCACCTTATCCCGTCTTCGGTATATTCCTTTAGGACTTTGAAACCCATCTTTTGGAAAGCCTTTAACGCCCCCTCGTGGGTATCCGCCCTAATCGGTTTTCCCGCCAAACCTTCGAGGGTTTCTATTAGGGTTTTGGCAACCCCCCTTTTGCGGTATTCGGGTTTTACATAGATGTCGTAAAGGTAGGTGTGGTTTTTTTTCCTTCGGGCGTAGAGGAAACCTATCGGCTCGCCCCTTTCATTTTTTGCCACGAGGAGGTAGGAGTTGGGGGTAGCCCTGTAGCGGCGGTAGTAGTTAATAGCGTCGTAACGCTCCTCGTAAATCTTTAAGCCCCTTTCGGGGTCTCCGTAAATAGCCCCGAGCATCCCCCTTAGCATTGGGAAAAAGCCCTCAAAATCCTCCATTTGGAGCCATCTCTCCACCTTTATGGGTTTCTCCCTCACCACCGTACCCATAAAGGGGAAAAGTTATTTCTTAACCTTTAGGGGGAAGCCCCTTTTTTTCAACAACCCCAAGAGGTAAGCCGATAGGAACAGAATACCCCCCACGAGGACTATGGAAGGTCCCGCCGGTAGGTCGGCAAAGTAGGACAAAAATAACCCTCCAAAGGTGGAGATTAAAGAAAAAACCACCGAAAGGGTTATAAGCTCGGGGTAGTGCCAAACGAGCTGGTAGGCGGTCGCCGCCGGCATTACGAGCATTGCGTGGGTGAGGATAATACCGACCAACTTGGTCGTGAAGGTTATCAAAAACGATAGAAACCCTATAAGGGTGTAGTAGAGGAGGGAGGTATTTATACCGCTCGAATAGGCTGTTTCCTCGTCAAAGCACAGAAATAAGACCTCCCAAAAGTGTTTTTTCAAAAAGTAGCCCCCCAAAAGGAGGAAAAAAAACAATAGACCTATGTCGGTAAAGGTTATAGTTGTAATAGACCCGAAAAGGTAGGAGAGGATATTACCCTGAAACTCCGAGAGGTATAGGAGGATTACACCCCCGGCGAGGGATAAAGCCAAAACTATCCCTATGGAGGCGTCCTCGGTGAGCCCCGTTTTCCTCTTTAGGAAGGCTATAAGCCACCCCACCGGGAGGGAAAAGAGGAGGGCGCTAAGAGTGGGGTCTACCCCGAAAAAGACCCCTATGGCCAGACCGGCTAACACCGCGTGGGAGACCGCTATGCTCAAAAACGAAAGCCTAAAAAAGTAAACCAAAAAGGAAAAAATCCCCAAAAGGATTGATAGCAAAAGCCCACCGAGGAGGATTTTCAAAAAGAAAAGTTCCATCGCAAGGTTTTAAATTTTAGGTTTACCCTTTTTGGAAGACCTAAGCAAGTCCCATAAAATGGCGTACTTCGCAAAGGAGTTTATTGCGTAGCTCCAGGCTATAAAAAAGCCCCTTATCCCGTCCAAAAATCCCAATTTTAGGAGGTAAATTTTAAAAAAAGCCCACAAAGGGGCAAAAATTATTTTGAATAAACGGGGTTTTTTACCCCTTTTGTAATACTCCTCCGCCGAAAGTTTTGCGTATAAAAGCGACTTTTGGAGGTGTTCCAACAAACTCCTATAGGTGTAATGGTACAAAACACCCCCTCTTAGGTATTCGGTTTTTCCGTCCAACAGGAGTTTTTCGTGGATACTTCCGACCCATCGGGGGTTTGCGGAGCGCCTTACCAATCGGAGAACCCAATCGTTGTTCCAAATGTGCTTTATCTCCTTACCGAGGTAGACCGTTTGCCTTTTCAAAAAATACCCATCGGCGGTGGGGTTTTCTATCCTTTCCTTTATTAGGTTTTTAAGCTCCTTGGAGACCACCTCGTCGGCGTCGAGGAACAGTATCCACTCCCCCGTTGTTTTTTGTAGGGCGCTGTTTTTCTGCTCGCCGTAGCCCTTCCAATCCTCGATAAAGACCTTGGCGCCGTATCTTTTGGCTATCTCCACCGTTCGGTCGGTCGAACCGCTGTCGACCACGACAATCTCGTCGGCTAAATCCTTTACAGCCTCGAGGGTGCGGGGAAGTCTATCCTCCTCGTTTTTCGTTATTATCGCCACCGAGAGCCTTATCAATTTTTCCGACATTTATCGCCAACTATTCTAAAATTTATCGGTAGTGGCGACGGTAAAGGAGCAAAGGCAGAGGATTGTCCTCTCCCTACTCCCGAAGATTAGGAAAATAGCGGGCGAAATTTACCGACAACTCCCCGAAGGGGCATCGGTTGAAATAGACGACCTCGTTCAAGAAGGGGTTTTGGCGGTTCTAAAGGCGGCGGGAAAGCTAAAGAGGGGAAGCGTCGACGAGAACGGAAACCTATCGCCCGAGGCGAAAAGCTTCCTCCTCATAAGGGCAAAGGGGGCTATGTTCGACTACCTCCGTTCGTTGGATTTTGGCTCGAAAAAGCTCCGCAAAAAGGAGAGGGAAATAGAACAAATAAGGGAACGCCTTAGGGAAAAACTCGGAAGGGAACCGACCCAAAAGGAACTCGCGGAGGAACTCGACATTTCTACCGAGGAGCTGTTCCGCCTCGAGGAGAGGATAAATTTTTCCTATATCCTCTCGTTGGAGGAGCTGTTTAACTCCCGCCTGGGGAGGGATTTTGAAAACTTTTTGCCCTCCGGGGGTGAACCCGAAAGGGAGGTGGAAAAGAGGGAACTTATCGGGAGGCTAACCGAAGCCCTCCGACTTTTGGAGGAAAAGGAGCTTTTAATCCTCCAATTGTTGTTTTACGAAAACTTAAAAACCCGAGAGGTGGCGAAGGTTTTGGAAATCTCCCCCGGTAGGGTTTCCCAGATAAAAAACCAGGCGTTGAAAAAGTTGCAAAATTACCTAAAGAGGTTTCTCTGATGCTCAAAACCATCGAGAGGATAAAAAAAATAAAGGAACTCGAAAGGCTCATAGAACTCCAAAAACTCGAGGAGGTCAAATTCGAAATATCCACCCTAAAGGAGAAGCAAAAGGAATACCGCAAACTGATGGAGGAAGCCTTTAAAAATTTCCGAGGGGTGGAAACCTTTCAAACCCTGACCTTTTTGAGGCAAGGGCTCAAAGAACTCCAAAGGAGGATAGAGGAAAAGCAAAAACTCCTTAGGGAGAGGGAGGAAAGGGTAAAACAACTACAATTGGAAAATAAAGTTCTAACTATGTTTGTGGAGCGTAAAAAAGCGGAGCTCGCCAAGGAGGAGGAAAAGGCGGAGGAGAGGAGGAACGCCACCGACTACCTACTCCGCCAAACCTACGGAAAGTTTGGCAAGTTCTTTGTTCTCCTGTTTTTAATACTGATGCCCGCCTTCGGCGGGGAGACAAAAGAGCCCCCTTACGCCGATAAGCTCCTAAAGCCCTATCTCGAGGAGATGGACAAAACCTTCCAACAGCTCGCTCAAAAGCTTCTAAAGAGCTTCCAAAAACTCGAGGAAAAGGAAAAACAATTGGAGGAGAAGAAAAAGTTCATCCTCCAAAAGGAAAAGGAGTTGGAAAAGCTCCTCGAGGAGGCGAAAAATTGGGAACAAAAGGAAAACCTCGAAAGGGCTAAAAAGGTTAAAAAACTCCTCGAGATAATAACCAAAGCCGACCCCGACAGCGCCGGGGAAATCCTGTCCCAAACCGACCCTCAAATAGCGGCGGAGGTTTTGATAAATCTCCCCAACGTCCGCAAGGCGGGGGAGATACTCTCGTCCATGGAACCGGAAAAGGGGGCAAAGGTTATAGAAGTTCTCCTAAAGAGGAAAAAGGAGGCTAAAGCCACCGTTGTTAGGAAAAAAATAGAGGGGATACTCCGCTATGTGGAAGGGCAAAATATGTAAACTCCTACCCGCGGTGCTTTTGAGTCTTTCCACCTTTGCGGGTGGGAACTTGGTCTATACCCCGAAGGTGTTTTTCGATACGGTCCAAACGGCGGAATCCCTAAAACACTACGACAAAAACACCCAAGGGTTTTTAAAAATGGTTTCCCAAACCCTTACGGAAAAATTGCTCCAATACCTCACCCGCAAAGGGATAGCCCTTTACATAAAACAGGGGGTGGGGAGCGACTTTACCGTCTTTTACACCTTCCCCCAGGCGTATATATACAAACTCTCCCAACTGAAGGAGATAAATGGAAATAGGTATTACTCCTACGGGTATAGGGTCGATATAACCCTATCCCTCTACGTGTTTAAAACCTCTACAAATCCCCAATTGGTCTTTTACAAAACCTACCACTTTTTGAGGTACTTCCCCCCAAGCGGGGAATACCTACCGATAGCCCAAAGTTTGGCCGAACCTATAGCCGAGACCTTTTACCTGAACGTGGTAAAGGATTTAGACCCCCTAATAGATAGGTGGAAAAGGGAATTCAAACACTACGAGGAACTTGGAAAGAACTAAGACCTATTTGAGGATTTTGTTTAAAACGTTTTCGTAAATTTTCCTGACCTCTTGGGTGTTTATTTCCAAAACCTTTTCCCCGTTGTTGGTAACGGTTAAAATCGGTTCACCCACGGTGGTCCCTATCTTGAGCCACTTAACACCTTTGGAGTTTAGAAACTCCTCGAATTCCTCCTCCTTGTCGGGTTCCACCGAAACTATTACCCTCGTGGGGTTTTCATTGAAGAGGTAAAAGTCTATCCTCTCGTCGGTGTAGAGCTCTATATTCGCACCTATGGTGGTTTCGGGTAGGAATAAGCCCTCCAGCAGGGTTACCAAAAGACCCCCTAAGCTGATGTCGTGGGCGCCGGTTATAAGCCTTTTGTTGTTGAGCTCTACGAGCGCCTCTATAAGTTTTTTCTCCTCGTTTAGGTCCACGTCGGGGATATCCCCCTTTACCAACCCGTGGACTTCCTTTAAGAATTCGCTCCCCGCGATGTTGGAAGGTTTATCTATATCCCCTATAAGGTAAAGGGTGTTATTGGGTTTGAACACCGAGGGGGTGTAGTTTTCGTAGTTCTCCAAAACGCCGACCGCCACCACCACCGGCGTGGGGTAAATGTTCCTAATCTCGTTTCCGCTAACCGTTTCGTTGTAAAGGGATACGTTTCCGCTTATCACCGGAACGTTCAAAGCCTCGCAGGCTTGAGCCATCCCCTCTATAGCCTTGACCAATTGGTACATAATCTCGGGCCTTTCGGGGTTTCCGAAGTTGAGGTTATCGGTGATGGCGAGCGGTTTTGCCCCTACGCAGGCTACGTTTCTACAGGCTTCGGCGACAACCCACTTGCCACCCTTGTAGGGGTCCAAATAAACCATCCTCCCGTTGCCGTCGTTGGAAATGGCTACCCCTTTTTCGGTTTTTATCTCCGGTCTTAGTTTCCACTTTAGGCGGATAACCGCCGCATCACCCCCGGGGGTGTAAACGGTATTGGTTCCCACCTGATGGTCGTATTGTTCGTAAATCCACCTTTTGGAGGCTACGTTCGGGGAGGATACCACCTTTAGGAGGGCTTCCTTTATATCGACCTCGGGGAGGGTGTTCTGGTCGAAGTTCTTGACCTCTTTGAGGTATTCGGGCTCCTTATAGGGGCGGTCGTAAACGGGGGCTTGGTCGACTATAGCCTCCACCGGCAGGTCGGCTACCAGCTCACCTTTGTAGAAGGCTTTAAACCTCTTGTCGTCGGTAGTCCTTCCCACAACGGCGTGGGCGAGGTGCCACTTTTTGGCGACTTTCTCGAGGAGGGGAACTTTGTCCTCCTCGGCGATGAGGAGCATCCTCTCCTGACTTTCGGAGAGGAGTATTTCAAAGGGTGTCATGCCCTCCTCTCGGAGGGGAACCCTTTCGAGGTAGAGCTCAACCCCCAAACCGCTCTTTGCGGCGAGCTCGGAGGCGCTACCCGCCAAACCCGCCGCCCCGAGGTCCTGCATTCCCACTATTGCCTTCTCGTCGGTGGAGATTATCTCCCAAATAGCCTCAATAAGCTTTTTGCCGTAGAAGGGGTCCCCTATTTGGACGTTGGGGCGCTTTTCCTCTATGTCCTCCCCGAATTCGGCGGATGCCATTGTAGCCCCTTTTATACCGTCCCTACCCGTTTCCGAACCAATTAAAAACAATACCTGACCGGGGCGGGTAGCCCTCGCCCTGTACATCCTCCCGGCGGGAATTATTCCGAGGCAAAAGGCGTTCACCAACGGATTGGTCGTATAGCTATCCTCGTAAAAGGTATCCCCCCCTACGGTGGGTACCCCTATGGGGTTTCCGTACCCCCCTATCCCCTTGACGACACCGCGGTTTAGTTCCCTGCTCTTTTGGTCCTTCCTTATATCGCCAAACCTAAGGGAGTCGGTGAGGGCTATAGGTCTCGCCCCCATCGAGAGGATATCCCTGATAATTCCCCCCACACCGGTTGCCGCCCCGTGATAGGGCTCTATATAGGAGGGGTGGTTATGGCTCTCTATTTTGAAGGCTACCCAAACGTTTTCGTCTATCTCGACAACTCCGGCGTTTTCGCCGGGTCCCTGCACCACCCAGGGGGCTTGGGTGGGGAACTTTCTTAAATGCCTCCTCGAGGACTTATAGGAACAGTGTTCACTCCAAAGGGTTCCGAAAATTCCGAGTTCGACCTCGTTGGGTTTTTTCTTGATGAGTTCCTGTATAAGTCTGTATTCCTCCTCGGTGAGACCGTGCTCCTCCCAAGGCTTGGACGCTTGTTCCATGTTTAGGTTATTTTAAAGCTTTGGGAAAAATCCCCGCCCGAAGGGCGGGCATCGGTTTTAACCCGTTAACTTTTCCGTTTCGACAACCGACGCCATTATCACCGCCTCGGCGGCCACCTTACCGTCGACCTTTACAACCCCCTTCATCTTGGAGAGCCTTTTCTTAAGGGCTATAGCCTCCATTTCTATAACCATCGTGTCGCCGGGAACTACGGGGCGTTTGAAACGGGCGCCGTCGACCCCCGCGTAAAGGATTGCGTATTTACCTATCTCGAGCTGCAGGCTCTCTATGAGGAGGATACCGCCGACTTGGGCCATCGCCTCGAGTATCAGCACACCGGGAAATATGGGAAGGGTGGGGAAGTGCCCCATAAACTGGGGTTCGTTAACGGTAACGTTCTTTATTCCAACTATCCGCTTGGGAACCTCTATTTCCAAAATTCGGTCGACGAGGAGGAAGGGATAACGGTGGGGTAGGTATTCCCTAATTTTGTTGATATCCATAACGTAGTTTTTGGACATCGGTTTTTAGTTTAACAGAGGGAAAGGGGAAGCCCTTTAAAGGTCGAACTCTATTTCCAACCCCTCCCCCGTGAGGGAGTAGTAAATCGGTTTTACCCCCTTTGGGGATACTTTTCCCTTTTCCAAGACCTTTACGGGGATTTTTTCGTTTTCCCTTACGAGGTAGGCATCCGCCTCCTCCCAAGGGGGGAGTAGGTAAACCTCAAATCCCTTTTGGGATGCGAGCTTTTTTAGAACGACCCTTTTTAGGGTCTTTTCGTCCACCCCCTCGAGGATTATCCCCGTGGGAAGCCCCAGGTTGTTCAAAATATCCCTACCCCTTAGGGGGTCTATATCGCTACCGGTATATTTCCTATATTTGGTATAGGTGAGTTTTACCACCTTGGGGGTGTAGGGTTTGGGATATACGTCCCTTACGTAGGTAACCTCCCCTCCCGCGAGTTCCTTTATAAGGTCTACCGCAAGGGATTGAGCCCTCGGTATGTTTTCCACGTCGACGTTCCTCTCGAAGCGGTAGGAGCTCTCGGTTCTTATGTCGAGCCTTTTGGCGGTCTTCCTCACCCTAAAGGGGTTGAAGTGGGCGGTTTCGAGGAGTATATCGGTGGTTTCCCCGCTTACGGCGCTATCGGCACCCCCTATAATTCCCGCCAGGGCTAAAACCTTTTTATCGTCCGCTATAACGAGGTCGCCCTCTTCGAGGGTGTACTCCTTCCCGTTTAGGGCTACGAATTTTTCCCCCTTCTTAGCCCCCCTTACGTGGATATTGCCCTCTATCTTGCCGAGGTCGAAGGCGTGCATAGGGTTACCTTCGGTGAATAGGAGGTAGTTGGTAACGTCGACAACGTTGTTAATAACCGCCTCCCCGAACTTCCAAAGGGAAACCTGCAACCATAGGGGGCTTTCACCCACCTTTACGTTTTTGAGGACCACCCCGCGGTAGCGGGTGCAGTCGTTGTCCTCTACGAGGATATCGATACCTTCCCCAAAATCGGTGAGGATTTCGGTCTTTTGCACCTTTAGGGGGCGGTTGTAAAGCGCCGATATCTCCCTCGCCAGACCCTTTACGCTTAGGAGGTCTCCCCTGTTGGGGGTAATATCCAATTCGACTATTGGCTCGCCCAACCCGAGGAGTTTTTTAACATCTTCCCCCTCCCTTACGGTGGGGTCGTGGAATTTGAAAACCCCCTCCGAGGGTATGCCTACCAACTCCTCCAATCCGAGGAACATCCCGCGGGAAACTATTCCCTTAAAGTCCCTTTCGGCAATCTTTAAATCCCCTACCCTTCCCCCGGGGAGGACTACAAAAACCTTGTCCCCCACCTTTACGGTTTTGTCGTTGGTGCATATTACCACCTTTTGGTCTCCTATATCGACCTCGCACACGAGGAGCTTTTTTAGGGAGGGATGGGGTTCCGTTTTTAGGATTTTTCCGACCACAACCTTTTCCACCTCGGGGTTTCCGAAGTAATCGAGGGTTGCCTCCACCGAGTGGGTGTTCAATCT
>CAZNBH010000020.1:0-9617 GCA_964571355.1 uncultured Aquifex sp. | reverse complement strand
TGGGGGGAAATGGAGGGGTTCAATTTCAACTGGTCTAAAATGCTCCCTGGGGAGAGTTTAATAATCAAAAAACTCAAAAGGGAAACCCCAAAGAGTATAAAAAACCCCTGAAGGAGGCGTTTTATTAGAAACGAAACCATTTAAGGTTATTTTTACCTTCCCCTTTCCTTAAAGGGTATCGAAATCCAAAGTTGTTCCGTATGAAGGTTTCCATCCTCTTTTCTTATTTCCACTTCGATATTATCGACATCGAATTGGGGATATTTAGAAAAGATGGAAATAAGGTCTTGCTTGAGCAATTCGGCAAAATTGGGGGGGAGCTGTTTCCTCTCGTATTCCAAAACCATGGTGAGGCGCCTTTTTGCCTCTTCGGCGCTGTTTTTCTTTTTTCCAAAAAGAATGTCCAACAAACCCATAGCTTAACCTCCGAAGAGAAAACCGAGTAAACCCTTTTTCTCACCGTAGAACTTGAGGGGAACGTTTTCCCCCAAAAGTCTGCGGGCTATATCCATAAAAGCCTTCGAGGCGTTGTACTTTTCGTTTAAAACTATCGGTTCACCGCGGTTGGTAAAGTCGACCATCTTATCCTCGTAGGGGACTACCCCTATTACGGGAACCTTTAAGAGTTCCTCTATATCTTCGACCGACATCATTTCTCCCTTTTTGACCTTTTTCCAATCGATTCGGTTGATTATCAGCTTAATATCCTCCTTTCCCATATTTTCGAGCAAGCCGATAACCCTATCGGCATCCCTAACAGAGGCAACCTCGGGGTTTACCACCACCAATGCTGCGTCGGCGGGGGTGGCCGCGTTTTTAAATCCTTGCTCAATACCCGCGGGCGAGTCTATAAAAATGAAGTCAAAATCGTAATTGTTTTTAAGGTCTTTTACGAGGTTTACCATCTGCTCTTCACTTATGGCGTCCTTGTTTTTGGTTTGGTTCGCCGCTATCAGGTATAGGGGTAGTCCCCTCTTGTCCTTTATAAAGGCTTTCTCGGGGGTAGCCCTTCCCTCAACAACGTCGAGAATGTCGTATACGATTCTGTTCTCCAACCCGAGGAGCATATCGAGGTTTCTAAGACCTATATCGGCATCTATTACCAAAACCTTTTTACCCAATTTGGCAAGGGCGGTGGCGACATTTGCGGTCACGGTGGACTTACCGACCCCACCCTTACCCGATGTGACAACGTAAACCTTGGCTTCCGACATTAAAGTCCTCCGAATTTTGTTTAATGAAATTTGTATTAAAAAGCTCAGGGATTAAATTTTAGCGGGGAAAACACCTTTTGTAATTTTCCCAATTCTTGAGGCAATCCAAATAGGTTTGGGCGTCTACCGGTTTTGCAAAGTAAAAACCTTGGTACTCGTCTATTTCAAAATCCTTTAAAAGGTTTACCATATTTTCATCTTCAACACCTTCAACGGTGATTTTATACCCCATATTCTTTAGAAACCTAATAAGGTTTCCAATGAATTTATACTCTTTAATGTTTTTTCCGAGTTTTTTAACCTTTTCGGGGATATCCTCAACGAGGGATTTATCGATTTTTACCCCATCTATTTCCATAATCTTTATGCGGTCAAAGGATGAATAGCCTTTTCCAAAGTCGTCTATAACGAGGCTAAAACCCATTTCCTTTAGCTCGTTTACGAAATCCCAAAGTTTTGCCTCCTTTAAAAACTCGGTTTCTATAACCTCCAACTCAATCCTGTTTAGGGGGAGTTTTTTCTCCTTTAAAACATTTAGGGCTTCCCTAAGCTCCTCCTTTAACGCCAATTGCTGGGGGGATATGTTTAACCCGAAATGGATGGAGGGTTTTATCCTCCAACTCTCCTCCATTATGGGAATGGATTTTTCAAGGATTACCTCAAAGAGGTCGTTTATTAAACCGGTTTGTTCCGCAACCTGGATAACCCTCCCGGTAAACCTGTAGGGTTCCTTCCAACCCTCGGGAAACCACCTTAGGAGGATTTCAACGCCGGTAATTTCCCCTTCGGGGGAAACCTTTATTTGAAAGTAGGGTTCTATCTGTTCCCTTAGTTTGTTTTCCCTGACCGCTTTCCTCAGCTGTTCCTCTATCCAAATGTTTTCCTCTATGTGTTCTTTAAATTTCTCGTTAAAAAACTCGTAGGTGTTTATCCCCTTTTCCTTCGCCCTGTCGGTGGCTATTTCGGCGTTCTGCAGGAGTTCCCGAATGTTTTCCCCATGAAAGGGATAAAAGGCTATCCCCACGTTTAGGGATACCAGAATGGTTAATTCCTCCTCGTTGAGGACTATGTTCAGTTCGTCCCTTGTGAGTTTGTTTATTAAACCTTCCACCTTAGGGATAGCGCTCCTTAGCAGCTCTTCTTCCGTTTCCCCTTCGAGTTTTGTCAATATCCAAAACCTACCCGAGTCGAGGTTTCCTATAAAACAGTGTTCACCGCAATAGTTCAGTATCTCGTCGGCTATAGCCTTTAAAATTTTGTCGGTGGTTTCGTGGCCAAAAATTTCGTTGTACTTTCTTAAATTCCTTATATCCACCACCGCAAGGGTGTTGTATTTTTCCTCCTTGAGGAATTTATCCCCAAACTCGAAGAGGTATTTTCTATTTTTAAGTCCGGTAATAGAATAGGTGTAGAGGCTTTCCTTTAATTGCTTATTAATTTTTTCAAACTTTTTCGTTACGGCTTCAATAATAAAAAGCAAAATCTTTTCTTTGGGGTATTTAAGTTTTAGCATTGTTTTCCACCCCATCTTTTATCAGGGAAAAGGTGAGGCTTCCGTTTATTATGCGAAAATTTCCGTCCTTGTTCAAAATCTCTCCGTAGGAACCCACCATTAGGAAGGGGTATTGGAAGTTATGCCGTATCAACGACCACTCCCTGTGGGGGTCAAAATATGCACTTTTCCCCACGCAGTTAAAGAATAATCCCGCCTCGCAGGGATAGAATTTTTCGCACTCCTTTAAAAGTTGGTGTAAAAGTTCTTTTTCGCACCCCTCTATGTAAACAAACCTAAACTTACCCTTCGGAGGTAGAGGACTCCAAAAGAGGAGTTTATCCCCGATTAACTCTTTGGGGAATCTTAAAATCCTTTCCCCGTTTTCGGTTTCTATCAACACGGGAAACCCCGTAAGGACATCGGCACCTATGTTGGTTTCCTTTTTCTTCAAAACCTTTCTTATAAAGCTCGCCGCACTTTCCCCATCAATGGTTTCCATCACGAACCCTTTTGCGGTAAATTCAAAGGGAGGACCTATGGTGGTGTATTTGGATACACTCGAGGAGCACTCCACAACGTTTTTGAGGCTAACCACTAATACCTCCCCGTCCCTTACAAAACCGTCGGGGATAATAACGGGGTATTCCCGTGTGTAGTCCAAACCGCCGGTAAATAGTCCAACCACAGGGGTTTTTAAACCTTTTAGAACCTCCTCTATGTCGGCGAACCTTTCCCTGAAATTCTTTAACGGATAGGGGATGAACATAAAGTGGGTTGTTCTTCGGTCGTTTTCGAAAAACCTTAAATAGTCGTGCAGGTCGGTCAGGTTATCGAAAACCCTATGGCTTTTGCTTATGGTTTCCCTTTGATAATTGGCTATGAACATAGCGGCGATTGCCTTGTCGGAAAAGTGGGCGTTGGAAGCCGAATAAATGCTGTAAAACCCCACATAAAACCCGTGAAAAAAGAGCTCGTCCAAATAGTGTTTAACCGCATCGGGACGGTAATCGGAGGGTATAGAAAAAAATACCAGGTCGTAGCGTGAAAAAACGGGATTGTTAATAATCTCTCTGTGAATTCTATAGATATCCTTGTAAAGGAGCCCGGTTTTCGAGTAAATAACATTTACCGGCATTTATTGGAAAGATTAAAGGAAAAAAGAATTAAATGCAAATACCTATTAAAAAGTTTCCAGCACCTCGTCTACCGTGGGATGGGCGAATACCGTTTTCTTAAGTTTCTTCAAAGTTCCCGCCAACAGCACTTCGTGGAGCAAGGGGTCGGTGTGGTGTCGGGTCAAAACGTTTGCGCCGAGTATTTCCCCCGAAGGGGCTACGAATACTTTTATTAATCCCTCCTCCGCCTCGCTTAAAGCCCTTGCAACACCCCTTAGGCTCGCCATCAAAACCTTAAAGGGTTTCTTCATCTCCCTTAGTTCCCTTTCCCCCCAACCGAAGGAGCCGAGCTCGTAGGAGGAGTAAACCACCGAGGGGATTTTTGGATAATCGAGTTCCTCCGAGAGGTTTTTAAACATATTTTTGACCGCCAAAAGGGCTTCGTGTTTTGCAACGTGCGCCAGCGCGGGGGTGGGAATCACGTCCCCCACCGCGAGGATATTTTCAACCGAAGTCCTATAGCCGTTGTTTACCTCTATGTACCCTTTGGAGGTTAGTTTTACACCTAAACCTTCGAGGTTTAAACCGTTTGTATTCGGTTTCCTCCCAACGGTGAGGAGGATAAAGTCGAGCCCTTCGAGGGTTTCCCCGTTGGAAAGTTTCACACTTTTGGAGGTTTTGTCGACCTCCTCAACCACCGTTTTGGTGAATATCTTTATCCCCTCCCTTTCGAGGTCTTTTTTCAATCGCCTGACCACGTCGGGGGAGAGATTTTTCACCGTTGGAAGGATTTCCCCCGCCAGTTCGACTATGTAAACCTCGTCCGCACCGTAGCCCTTTAGGATGTGGGCGAACTCCACACCGCTAACCCCGCCCCCCACTATTAGAACCCTTCGGGGAATCCCTTTTATACCCCAAAAGGTGTCGGTATCGAGGATAAATTCTCCGTCGGGGACCACGTTTGGAACGCTCCCCGGGGAGGAACCGGTCGCTATTAGGAAAAACCTCGAGGTGACCGTTTTATCCCCAACCCTCAAGGTGTTTCTATCCACAAAGGAAACCCCGTTGGTGAAGGCGAATTTTACACCCTTCGAGCGGAGAAACTTGTAGGTAGTTTCCCTGATAGGGGTTATTACGTTTTTATAAGCCCCTTCGATGGCTCCCTTTATATCTCCTTCCCCTTTAAAGGAGAACCCGTAGAGGCTTCCCTTTTGAAGTTTTTGGAGTAGATAGACCCCCTCACGGAGGTGCTTTGTGGGAACGCAACCCCTGTTTAGGCAAGTCCCCCCTATATCTTGGGGGGATTTTTCCACGCAGAGGATTTTCTTGGTATATTTGAGGGCTTCCTTAGCCGCCTCTACCCCGGCGCTACCGCAACCGACTATTACAAGTTCAAAATCCATTAATAAAAATTTAAAGAAGACGCCCGCGCTCCGCGCGGGGATAGGTTTTTAAACCCTGATATTGAGGAAAACGGCGGTGTTTGTAGGGTTGTCGTTTAGATTTTGCGCCATACCGACACCCGCCATTTTCTCTATCAAGGTTTCCATAAGTTGATTGTTGAAATCGAGAGCCTCTTTAAAAACCTTTACGCCGATTTCCGCCCTTAGTTGGGCGTTTTGATAACCCATATATTGGCTTACCATTCCTACCAAATCCATAACGGGTTTTAAATATAAATCCGATTTGTGTAAAGGTCAACATCAAATTTTAAAAACCCCCAAAAGTAAACTTTTCTTTCCATGGGTCTCGAAAGGGAACTAAGGAACTATCTCCACGAAAAGGTTAGAAAAGCCCGTTCCACCTTGAGGGATTTGATGTCCTTGAACACCGAGGTGAAAAATAGAACCCTCCTAAGGGCGGCGGAACTCATAGACCAAAAAAGGGAAGAAATAAAAGCGGCCAACCAAAAGGATATAGAATTTGCCGAAAGTATCGGTTTGTCCAAGGCGATGATAGACCGCCTCCTCCTCAACGACAAGCGCATAGACGGAATGATAAAGGTTTTAAGGGATGTCGCATCCCTCGAGGACCCGGTCGGAAGAATCGACAAAATGTGGACCCGCCCCAACGGGCTCAAAATCGGAAAAATGAGGGTTCCCCTCGGGCTAATCCTCATAATTTACGAAAGCCGTCCCAACGTAACGGTCGAGGCGGCGGCTCTATGCATGAAAACCTCCAACGCCATAATCCTAAGGGGTGGAAAGGAAGCCCTAAACTCGAATAAAAAGCTGGTCGAAATCCTCAAGGAGGCGGCGAGGGAAACCGGCTTCCCCGAGGAGGCAATCCAATACATAGACAACCCCGATAGGCGTCTCGTTTGGGAACTCCTAAAAATGGAAGGTTTAATAGACGTAGCCATTCCGAGGGGTGGGGAAAGTCTCATAAGGGCGGTTTCCGAAAATGCGAAAATCCCCGTAATAAAGCACTACAAAGGGGTTTGCTCCATTTACGTGGACAAGGATGCCGACCTCGACAAGGCTTATAACATCGTATTCAACGCCAAAGTTCAAAGACCCTCGGTATGCAACGCCATAGAAAACCTCGTAGTCCACAAGGATATTGCCGAGGAATTCCTCCCCAAAATGGCTTATTTCCTAACCAAGGCGGGGGTGGAGTTGAGGGTGGACAAACCCTCGATGGAAATCCTAAAAAATGCAAAACTCCCCGAAGGTGCGGTTATTAAAGAGGCTACCGAGGAGGATTACTACGAGGAATTTTTAGACCTCATACTGGCGGTAAAAATTGTTAACGACCTCGACGAGGCTATCTCCTTTATAGATAAATACGGCTCTAAGCACTCCGATGGGATTGTGAGCGAAAACTACTCGGCGGTTAAAAAGTTTTTGGAAACGGTCGACAGCGCCGCCGTTTACGCCAACGCCTCGACCCGCTTCACCGACGGGAACGAATTCGGTCTCGGTGCCGAAATGGGTATATCGACCGACAAGATACACGTAAGGGGACCCATGGGGTTGGAGGATTTAACCATTCCCAAATACGTGGTTTTAGGGGAAGGACACATAAGGGACAACTTCGGGGTTCCAAAAGAGTGGAAGGAGGAGGCGGAGAACCTTTAAAGGGACTTTTCCCCTTTTAATTTCCCCCTATGGGGTCGGCATTAGTTTACCCGTCGTCAGGAAGCGGATAATATCCTGGGTAAATATAAACACCATTAGGGAAACAATGATTACAAACCCTATTTTGACCCACCACTCCTTAAACTTTTCCGGTAGAGGTTTCCCCCTTATCCACTCGATGAGGAATAACAAAATCAGGCCTCCGTCCAATAGGGGTAGGGGTATCAGGTTGAACAGCCCGAGCTGAACCGAAAGGGTTGCCATGGCGCTTAGGAAAGCCACGAGCCCCAACTTAGCCGCCTCTCCCGCAAAGCCCGCTATTGCCAAAGGTCCCCCCAAGGTTTTCACCGAAACCGCACCGGTAATAAGCCCCCAAATAACCTTAACGGTTAGAACTATTAAAAACCAAGTCCTTTCAACGGCCTTTATGAAAGCCTCCCACGGGGAGAGTTTTACCTCCTTATACTCTATAGGTGCCTTTATACCTATTAGATACCTCTTAAGGGTGGGGTCGTACTTGGGAACCACCGTAACGGTGAAGATTTTCCCGTTCCTTTCCACCTTGAGGGTGAGGGGTTTCCCGTCGCTATTTTTGGTTAAACGGACTATGTCCCACCAACTTTGGACTTTTTTACCGTTTATCTCCAATATACGGTCGCCCTTTTTTAAACCGACCTGTGCGGCGGGGCTGTTCGGTTCCACCCCGCCCACCACGGGAGGGATATAGGGAACTATCCCCAACCCCTTGGAGAGGATTTTGTAGTCGAGGTTAACCTTAAGGGTTATTTTTTTCCCGTTTCTAAGCACCGTAAAGGTTACCTCTTTTCCCGCGTATTCCTCCAAGAGGTTGTTGAGTTCCCTCCAGTCCTTTATAGGTTTTCCATCTACGGCGACTATAACATCACCCGGCTTTAAACCCATTTCGGCGGCGGGACTTTTGGGGGAGATTAACCCCACCTTAGGGGGTTCGAAGAGGTATTGGGGTACCTTTTGGGGGTGCAAATACACGAACCAAAAGGCAATTATTGCAAACAAAAAGTTAAAAAGGGGACCGGCGAAGGCTATCAAAATCCTCTGCCAGGGTGGTTTTGCGTAAAAGGAGCGGGGGTCTTTTCTCGCCTCTTCGCTATCCTCTTCGCCGTAAAGTTTTACATAACCCCCCAGGGGAATAACGGCTATTTGGTAAACGGTTTCGCCCCATTTTTTTCTCACGATGGGAGGACCGAACCCTATAGAAAAGACTTCGACCTTAACCCCGAAAGCCTTTGCCACTACAAAGTGACCGAATTCGTGAACCAATACGAGGACACCGATAAAGATTAAAAACGCTATAAAGGTTTCCATGCTTAACTATTTTTACCGTTAAAGGGAGAGGTGGGAAAAGAAAAAAACTATAAACTTTTAATGTTATGATGGATTGGAAGGAACTTTTGGAGAGGAAAAAACAACGTTTGGAAGAACTAAATGTAGACCTCAAGGGGAAAGTTTTGGATGTGAAAACCGTTAAGGAACTTGTGAACCGTCGTTCCCGTAAGGGAACCGGTTTTAGGTCTTTGGCCGGTAAGGAGATAATTATTAGAAAGATTGACTTTGAAGGTGATAAGGCTATTGTTGAGGTAGAGGTGGACGGTAAAAAGAAAACTATACAAACCGCCGATAAGAGCTTAATAAGGAGATGGTTGATAGATTTCAAAATAGCCCTCGACAGCGGGGCCGAAGGGATAAAGGTAAAGGTGGTCCCGGTGGGAAGCGGAAGCGTTAAATTCGTTTAAGCCTTTCCTTCCCTTTTCTTAAACAGGTTGTCGATTATCTTCGCCCCTATAAGGTCACCCCATACGTTTATTGCCGTTCTGAACATATCCAAAAAGCGGTCTATGGCGAGGATAACCGCTATCCCCTCGAGGGGAAGCCCCACCGCCGAAAAAACCAAGGTCATCGTAACAAGCCCCGCGCTCGGTATACCCGCCGCACCTATAGCCGCCAAGGTTGCCGTTATCAAAACGATAATTTGCTGCTCGAGCGATAGGTGTATGCCGTAAATGGATGCGACGAACATCGCCGCCACCGCCTCGTAAAGGGCTGTTCCGTCCATGTTAACGGTAGCCCCCAACGGTAAAACAAAACCGGCTATTTTTTTATCTATTCCCGCCTTTTTTTCGGCTACCTCCAACGATACGGGAAGGGTTGCCGAGCTGGAAGCCGTAGAAAAGGCTACCAATAGAGCTTCCCTAACCTTGGTAAAATATTCGGCGGGATTTACCTTTCCGAAGATTTTGGCTATAAGACCGAGGTTAACCGTGGCATGCCAAAATAGCCCGACGAGAACGGCGAGGGCGTACTTCCAAAGCTCTAAAAATACGTGCAACCCGTGCTTTGCCACCTGGTAGTAGACGATTGCGAAGACCCCTATAGGGGTGAGTTTTATAATCCACCCCGCGAGGTTTAAAAGGGCTTCGTTTACCCCGTTGAAGAAGCTTATCACCGTTTCCTTCCCTTTAAGGGTTTCCTTTATTGCAACCACCCCGAGGGCGAAAAGGATTGTAAAAACGATTATCTGGATTATTTTCCCTTCGGCTAGCGCCTGGAAGATATTGGAGGGAAAGAAGCTAACGAAAAAGTCGTAAAGGGATACCTCTTTGGGTGTAAAATTCCCCGCCGAAGGCGGGCTTATATCATTTTCCCCTATACCGAAAAAGAGATTTACAACGACCAA
>CAZNBH010000019.1:5187-9756 GCA_964571355.1 uncultured Aquifex sp. | reverse complement strand
GCCTCGGAGGCCCGGCGTCTCCGGACGCGGGTTCGATTCCCGCCGCCTCCACTGCACCCAATCGCTTAAAATTTTTCCAATCCCGATGATTATTAGAAAGGTTTTTCCCGCCAAGGATATCCTCGAAATACAGGAAGAACTCCGAAAAATCTACGGCAACAACTTCGTAGTAATAGAGATAAACCATATAAAGAAGAGACCTATCCCCTTCTTGCCCTTTTTTGGAAAGGAATACACCGAAGTAATCCTCGAAATTCCCGAAAAACCCTTGGATGGAGAGGAAAAAAGTGTTCCCAAAAAGGGGAAAAAACTAGAAGAAATCCTTTTAGAGGAGCTCGAAAATCTAAAAAAGGAGCTATCCACCTTAAAGGAGGAACTAAAAAAGGAACAAAAACCGAAAAAGCACGTTGTTAAGGTGGAAAAAAAAGACCTGAAACTCTCGGAGGACGATAAAAAATTTCTATCCCAATTGGGGGACGAGGCTTTAAGTCTCCTCGATACGTTGAGCGAAAAAGGTTTCCCCGAGAGGTTGGTTATTCAAATACTCCGAGAGGCCACCGGATACGATATAGAGCAGGATTTGTTCGATTTAAAGGATACCCCCCTAAAGGTTCTTACCGAAGCTTTCGAAAAACTCTTCGAGTTCAAAAATTTGGAAAACGAGGAACCCCAGAAGGTGGTGGTATTGGTGGGACCCACCGGGGTGGGAAAGACCACGACGATAGCAAAAATAGTTTCCAATTTCGTTTTAAACAACCAAAAGCCGGTCGGGGTAATATCGCTCGACACCTTTAGGGTGGGCGGAGCTCAACGCCTCGAGAGCTTTTTAAAGGTTTTGGAGGTTCCCTTCCGCAAGGCGGATACCAAAAAGGCGTTTGAGACCGCCCTCGAGGATTTTTCCGACAAGGAGTTTATCTTCGTCGACATAGCCGGGCGGAGCGTCTACGACGAGCTCTCCTGGAAGGAGATATTCAACATTATTGGGGATATAGAGGAGGAAAAACTTTTGCCCCTCCTCACTATAAGCTTCAACATGCACCCCGATGCCGCCCTCGAAATTTACGAACATCTTAAAAGCTATCCCCTAAAGGGGTTAATCCTCACCAAGGCGGACGAGACCTATAAGAGGGGGGTAATATTCGAAGCGGTGGAAAAAATGGGGCTGCCCCTTTTCTACTTCACCAACGGGCAAAAGGTCCCCCACAATATCCTATCGGCGACCCCTTCCAATTTGGCGAAACTAATTGTGGAACAATAACAGGTTTAGACGATGGGGGAAAAGCAGTTGGCATTGTTCGAAAAGGGGGTAGGGGCTACAAAAATCCCCTATATAGCCATAGGTGGCGGAAAAGGGGGGGTAGGGAAAACCTTTGTAACCTATCTCCTAGCAAAGAGGCTCGCCGAGAGGGGTAGGGTTCTCGTCCTCGACGCCGATATGGGACTACCCGACTTTTATATCCTAAGCGGGGTAAAGCCCTATAAATATTTGGAGGATTACCTCGAGGGAAAGGCTACCCTCGACGAAATTACCACCCCGGTGGACAAAAACTTCGACCTCATATCCCCGCGGAGCGGGAACGATTACTTACTACAACTCGACTCCCACAAAGCCCTCGAACTGCTCGACAAGCTCGACGAGTTCATAGTGGATAACTACAACTACTTTTTAATAGACCTCGGGGCGGGTATCCACAAGGTGAACCAGTTAATCTTTGCCTCGGTCGACTATCCGGTTTTGGTTCTTAACCCCAATATCATGTCGATAATAGACGCCTACGGCGTTATAAAAACGGTCTTCCAAAACTACAGAAAGACCTACTACTTTGCGGTTGTAAACCGCCTCAAGGAGCCCTTTGAGTACAAGAGAACTATTACCGTTTTGGATAAATCGGTCAAAAGCTTCCACAAAAATATCCACGTCGAGGGGGTCGGTTATATACCCGAAAGCCCTTCGGTGGAAAAGGGGGAAATTCCCAAAGACCTCTTTCGGTATGCCGACGATATATTGGAAAACCTCCTAAAGGGTTTTTACAGAAGGGAAGAAAAGCCCAAAAAGGGTTTTTGGAGCAAAATAGCTTCCTTTTTCAGGAGGTGAATTAGGCGAACATAGCCTCGACGAACTTGTCGGGGTCGAAAGGTTGTAAATCCTCTATACCTTCCCCCACCCCTACGAATTTAACCGGAACCTTTAAGGTTTTGCATATCGGAATGATGGCGCCCCCTTTGGCGGTTCCGTCGAGCTTGGTAAGCACTATACCGGTCACATCGACCGCCGACGCGAACATCTTTGCCTGATTTATGGAGTTCTGACCTATTGTGGCGTCCAAAACGAGTAGAACCTCCTCGGGTTGTTCCTTATCGAACTTTTTAACCACCTTAACGAGCTTTTGCATTTCCCTAAGGAGGTGTTCCTTCGTGTGAAGTCTTCCCGCCGTGTCGACCAAAACGACGTCGTAATTCTCCTCGAAAGCCTTCTTTAGACCTCTGTAGAGAACCGCCCCGGGGTCGGCTCCCTCCTTATCCCCGACAAAATCGGCACCCGAGCGCTGTGCCCAAGTCTTTAGCTGTTCTGTGGCTGCAGCCCTGAAGGTATCGGCGGCGACTATTAGAACTTTTTTTCCTTCCCTTACGAGTTTGTAGGCGAGCTTTCCAACCGTGGTGGTTTTCCCACTACCGTTTACACCGACGAACAAGACCACCGAGGGTTTTTTGGTTAGTTTAAACTCACCCCTGCAGTTGGAAAGGATTTCCTTAAACCTCTTTTTGAGGTACTCTTTGACGTCATCTACACCCTTAAAGGTATTCCCCTTTTTCCTTATCTCCTCGACGAGGTTAACCGCGAGGTCTACCCCTATGTCGAGCTTTATTAAAAGTTCCTCCAGTTGTTCGTAAAACTCCTCGTTTAACTCCTTATGGGAGCCGAAGAATTTGGATAACCCCAAGAGTTCCCTTGTTTTTTTCAATCCCCTTTTGAATTTTTCGAAAAGGCTTTCCTTTTTGGGTTCTTCCTCGAGGAGTTTTGCAACCGCCGAGGGGGGGAGGTTTTCCTTTCCAACCTCCTTTAGGAGTTTTTGAGCCTTTTCCCTTTCCCCCGAAAGGACCAAAGCCTCGAAATATATCGATAAAAGTTCGTTGTTTTCTTTGTATTTGTCCTCGAGGTGTTTTATTACATCTTTATACTTTCCCTCTTTTAGGAGATTTCTAAGCTCTTTAACCGATAATTGTTTTTTTTCCCTTTTACGGCGGAAGAAACCGAAAACCATAGAGTATTAAGCTTAATGGCTAAAAGGCGGTTTTCCTTTAAGTTCGTTACCAAGGAAGGTTCCGCCTTTATGGTCGGAACCCACATAGTGGGGGGAATAATAGCCGGTTCCTTTTTGGGGTACGCGGTGGACCACTTTTTTCACACCCAACCGTGGGGGTTAATAGTCGGTTTCCTCTTGGGGGTAATAGCCGGCTTTAAAAACGCCTACCAGGAAATGCAACGGGCTGTTAATAAAGTTGAAAAGGATGAAGCCGAAAAAGGAGAGGATAGATAAACTCCTCGTAAAAAAGGGATACGCCGCTACGCGGGAAAAAGCCCAAGCCTTAATAATGGCTGGTAAGGTTTTCGTCGACGGAAAGCCGATAACCAAAGCGGGCGAAAAAGTCCCCGAGGACGCCTCCATCGAGGTTAAAGGGGGTATGAAATACGTCTCCCGCGGCGGCTACAAGCTCGAAAAAGCTTTAAAAACTTTCAACCTTAACGTCGAAGGCTATACATGCTTGGACGTGGGGGCATCGACCGGAGGGTTTACCGATTGCCTCCTTCAGCACGGCGCTAAAAAGGTCTACGCCGTGGATGTCGGAACGGGACAGCTCGACTACAAACTTAGAGGGGATAGTCGGGTAATCTCCTACGAAAAAACCGACGCCCGTTCCCTGACGGAGGAGCATATCCCCGAAAAGGTAGACCTCATAACGGTGGACGTTTCCTTTATACCCCTCGAAAAGGTATTGCCGTCGGTTGTTAAGTTCCTAAAAGAGGACGGGTTAATAGTAGCTCTAATAAAGCCTCAATTCGAACTTTCTCCCAAAGATGTAAAGAAAGGAGTAGTCCGCAGTAGGGAAAAAAGGAAGGAAGCTATCCAAAAAGTGGTTAACTTTGCAACAAAAGAACTAAACCTTTCGGTGTTGGATATAACTAAATCCTCCCCCAAGGGTCCCAAAGGGAACGAGGAATTTCTCGTTTTACTCAAAAAGGATGGAAAAGGTTCTCTTCCACCCGATTGGGAACAAAAATTGGAAAAAGCGCTCGACGAGGAGGTGGAAAGGGAGGTTATTTAATGTCCCCTTGCCTCCATTTCGGTTATTTGGGATTTAATGAACGCCAACAATAGTGGGATTTGCCTTTTTATCTGTTTTTCATCGATATTTTCGTGAACCAGTGCATCCTTTAGATGGGCAAGGATTTCCAGTAAACCTTTATAAAACTCTTTTGCGGAAATTTCCCCGTTTTTGCGCTTTTCCTCGAGGGTTTTCAGCTCTTCGGTTAGCTTTTGGCTTTCCAGCATTTTACCCACCTCCTAA
>CAZNBH010000019.1:0-5087 GCA_964571355.1 uncultured Aquifex sp. | reverse complement strand
CTTCCCGCCTTCGGCGGACATCGCTTTTAATAAAATGGAGTGGGAGAAAAGGAACTTTTCGGCTTCAGCCGCGAGGAAGCGGAGAAAATCTTTGAGGATTTAAAACGCTACAAAACGGGAACGATTGAAGAGGCTAAGAGGGAAATAAAAAAGGTTTACCCTCCTCCTTTGCATTCCTTAACGAGCCTTCAGAGGGAGGCGAACCAAAAGTTCCGCTTTTCCGCGAAGAAAACCCTTGATATAGTCCAAAAACTCTACGAGGAGTGGAAGGTTATCTCCTACCCCCGAACGGAGAGCAGGTATTTGGCGGAGAGCAATAGACCTCTGGTGGTTCAAATTCTCAAAAAGCTCGGGCGGGAGGATTTAATTCCCGAGGTGGGTAAGGTGGGCAAAAGGGTTTTTGACGATAGCAAGCTCACCGACCACCACGCCATTATACCCCTCGAACCGCCCCCCTCCCATTTACCGCCCGAGGAGAGGAAAATTTACGACCTTATCCTAAAGAGGTTTTTGGCGGTATTTTATCCCCCCTACGTCTACGAAAGGGTTTTGCTCCTAACGAGGGTGGGCAAAAAATACCACTTCCTGACGGTGTTAAAGAGGGTTATCTCCCCCGGTTGGAGGGTTTTGTACGGAAAAGCCGATAAAGGTAAAGAAATCCCTCCCTTCCAAAAGGGGGAAAGGGTGAAAAAGGTCGACCAAAAGCTGGAGAAAAAACAAACCCAACCCCCTCCGAGGTATACCGAGGGAAGCCTCCTAAAGGAGATGGAAAAACTCGGTTTGGGGACCCCCGCCACTAGGGCGCAAATAATAGAAACCCTAAAGAGGAGGGGTTACGTAACCCTAAAGGGGAAATCCCTTATCCCCACCGAAAAGGGGAGGGAACTTGTGGAGAAACTCTCCCTTTCGGAGGTTTCCTCCCCCGAAATGACCGCCCAATGGGAAAAAATGCTCGAGGAAATTAACCTAAGGGGTCTCGGTTATAGGGGATATCTCCACTTTTTGGAAAAAATAAAGGATTTCACCGCCAAAGAGGTCGAAAGGGTTAAAGGTCTCACCTTCGAGGTAAAGGAAAATTCCCAAACCTCCAAAGGGAGGGGAAAGAAAAAAAGATTTTCCCGAAAGGGAAGGTTTAAAAGGAGGTATTAATCCTCTTTGAGGACCTTCTTCAAATCCTCAAAGAATTGGGGATAGGATACGGCAACGCATTGGGGGTTATCGAGCTTTATAGGCTTGTCGGCTATTAAGCCCGCTATGGTGAAAGCCATGGCTATGCGGTGGTCGTCGTAAGTTTTTATAACAACCCCTCCCCGAAGGGGCGTTTTTCCCTCTATAATCATTCCGTCGGGGAGTTCCTCAATCTTGGCACCCATTTTGCGGAGGTTTTCCACCGTCGCCTTTATGCGGTCGCTCTCCTTTACCCTCAACTCCGCCGCACCCTCTATAACCGTTTCACCTTCCGCTTGGGTTGCCACCACCGCTAAAAGTGGAAGCTCGTCTATCATTGCGGGGATTTCCTCGGGATAAACCTTTATCCCTTTGAGGTTGGGGGAGTATTCGACCACTATATCGGCTATAGGTTCCATCGAAAGCTCCCTTACGTTGGTGTATTCGATATTAGCCCCCATCTCCTTGAGTTTCCTAAAGAATCCGTCCCTCGTGGGGTTTATCAGAACGTCCTTTAAAACCAGTTTGGAGTTCGGTAAAAGAACTGCCGCCGCGGCGAAGAATGCGGCGCTCGAAGGGTCGGCGGGGACGAAAATATCCTTATCCCCCTTGGGTTGTTGACCACCCTTTAGCTTAACCAAAATGCCGCCTTCGGCGGGGATAACGGTGAGTTCTACCTCCATAAGTTGGAGCATCCTTTCGGTGTGGTCCCTACTTAGATAAGGTTCTTCAACCTCGGTGGTCCCCTCGGCGTGGAGACCTGCAAGCAACAGCGCCGATTTTACCTGCGCCGAAGCCTTTTTGTTGAAGAAGGAAATCCCCTTTAGCCTTCCGCCCCTCACCGCTATGGGGAGGAGGTTCCCGTCCTCCCTCCCGTCTATCGTAGCCCCCATTTCCCGCAGGGGCTTTACCACCCTTAACATCGGTCTCCGCCTTAAGGAGTTATCCCCCGTTAGGACGGAAAAGAACGGCTGAGCCGCCAAAACGCCGAGGGTTAGGCGGGTGGTGGTCCCCGAGTTTTGGGCGTCCAAAATGTCGTTAGGCTCCCTGAAGGAGAAAAGACCCTTTCCCTTTACAACCAGCTCGGTGGGACTTTTTTCCTCGATTTCCGCACCAAGTTGGCGGTAGATGTTTAAGGTCGCCAAGGTGTCGGCACTCCTAAGCCAATGCCTTACCCTTACCTCCCCGTCGGCGAGACTTCCGAGGATTATAGCCCTGTGGGATATCGATTTATCCGACGGAACCCGAAGTTCTCCCTCCACTCTCATTAAGGGGTTAATTTAAAAGGGAAACCCTAAGCGTTTATTCTTTTAATAGCCTCCTCGAGGGCTTTGTCTATTATTTCGACTATCCTATCGCGGTTTTTCTCCGTTTGATTGACCAGACTTTGGTGGAGCTTTTTTAAATCCTCCTCCGAGAGGTTTTTGAGGTAGTTAATCACCGCATCGGTGATTTTTTCGCTCAGTTCCCTTCGGTGGCTTTCCAAGTACTTCTTTACCCCCGAAAGGGCGAGTTCCTTTGCCTTGTCCCCAAAACCGAACATAAGGGCAATTTTACCCCCCCTTAAAGGACTTGCCCTTTGAAATCCACCCCCTCCTGTTCGGATAAAAAGACCTTTACGAAATCCCCCTCTTGGAGTTTTTGAACCTTTTCTTCCCCTTCGGGGTTATCTATATAAACGAGACCGTCCACCTCGGGGGCTTGGAACCACGCCCTCCCCACGGGGATAAAACCAAAATCCTCGTCGTATCCGTCGATTAAAACCCTCTGCTCGGTTTCCAAAAACCTTTTTAACCTCTCTTCGGAGATGTAGCTCTGAACCGCTTCGAGGGTTTGTTTTCTTTCCTCCTTTACCTCCTCGGGGACTTTATCCTCAAACCTTTCCCACGCGGGGGTATCCTCCTCGTGGTAATATTTGAACACCCCTAGGTAGTCGAATTTAAATTCCTCCACAAACCCGAGGAGGTCCTCGAAGTCCTTTTCCCCCTCGTTGGGGAAACCCACTATAACGGTGGTCCTCAAAATGGAATTGTCCCCCAACCTTTCCCTTATGTGGTAAAGGAGTTTTTTGAGGAATTCCGACGAGTGTCCCCTCCTCATAGCCCTTAAAACCCCGTCGGAGATGTGCTGTATAGGCATATCCACGTAGGGGAGAACCTTGGAGCTATCCCTTTCGAGGTAGTCGATAAGCTCGTAAACCTCCCTTGCGGGGTAAAGGTAGTGGAGCCTTATCCACTCGACGGGGAGCTTTTGAAGTTCCTCCAAAAGTTTCGGTAAAGCAAATTTCCCGTAGAGGTCTTTACCGTAATAGCTCGTATCTTGGGAGACTATAACGAGCTCCTTAACCCCGTAGGTGTCCACCAAGTATTTGGCCTCTCTGACCAGTTCCTCTATAGGTTTGGAGCGGAATTTTCCCCTTATCTTGGGAATGGCACAGAAGGCGCAGGTTCGGTTGCACCCCTCGGAGATTTTTAAATAGGCGTAACTCTTGGGGGTGAGGAGTTCCCTTTTGGTTAAATCCCCCCCTTTGAGGTTAAATATTTGTTTTATTTCCCTATAAGGTTCGGTGGGGAGCAATAAGTCCGCCTCGTGGAGCTCCTTTTTTAGTTCCTCCATGTAGCGTTTTACAAAACACCCAAACGCCACGAGTTTGGCGTTTTCCTTTTTCACCTCCGAAAGTTCCAAAATGGTTTCTATACTCTCCTCCTTGGCGGGGGTTATAAACCCGCAGGTGTTTACCAGGATTAAATCGGCCTCTCGGGGGTCGGTTGTCGGTTCGTATCTTTCCTCGAGGAGTTTTAAAACCCTTTCGCTGTCGACCGTATTCTTCGAACAGCCCAAGCTTACGAGGTAAACCTTCGGTTTTTGCATCGAAGAAAGAAAATAGCCCGCCGAAGGCGGGGAAATTATTAACTTTCTTTCAAAAGCCTTTCAATCTTTTCGGGGGTGGGTTTTTCCACTATACCTTTTTCGGTGATAATCGCGTCGATTAGCTCGGCGGGTGTAACGTCAAAGCCGAGGTGCAGCGCATCGCTCCCATCGGGGGCTATTCGGCATCCGAAGCAGTTTTTCACCTCATCGGGAGAGCGCTCCTCTATGGGGATTTCCTCCCCCGAAAACAGTTTGGGGTCGAAGGTCGATAGGGGTGCGGCGACGTAAAAGGGGATTTTGTGCTCCTTCGCCAAAACCGCAAGGGAGTAAGTCCCTATTTTGTTCGCCACATCCCCCCTTAGGGTAATCCTATCGGCGCCTACGATAACAAGGTCAACCATTCCCCGTTTCATCAAAAAGCCGGCGGTGTTGTCGGTGATAATTTTGTGGGGGATATTCTCCTTTAAAAGTTCCCAAGCGGTAAGTCTTGCCCCCTGCAAATAGGGTCGGGTCTCGTCAACCCATACGAAAACCTCTTTTCCTCCGTAATGGGCGGAACGGATAACCCCCAAAGCCGTTCCCCATCCCGCCGTAGCCAAAGCGCCGGTGTTGCAGTGGGTTAAAATCCTCGCCCCTTCGGGGATTAAAGAATTCCCAAATTCTCCAATCCTTTTGTTGGTCTCGTAGTCCTCCCTTTCTATTTCTGCAGCTTCCTTCTCTATATCCCTCCCCTCCGCAAGGGCTTTTTTCATCCTATCGAGAGCCCAAAAGAGGTTTACCGCGGTGGGACGGGTGTTTTTCAAAGTTTCGTAAACCCTTTGGGGGTCTTCCCCTTCGTATTTAACACCGAGGACGAAACCGTAGGCGGCAACGCACCCTATAGCGGGTGCACCCCTTACAACCATATCTTTAATAGCCTTTGCCACCTCCCGATAGGAGGTTAGGGTGAGCCATTCCTCCCTTTGGGGGAGTTTTAACTGATTTAACAACCGTAGTTTTCCACCTTCCCACTTAAAGGCTTTTACTTCCATAAAAAGGTTTTAGTAAAA
>CAZNBH010000018.1:0-9832 GCA_964571355.1 uncultured Aquifex sp. | reverse complement strand
AGGGTAAGGATTTATCCTTAATTCTTTGCAATGGAAAGGGTAGACGGAAGGGGTGCAAACGAGCTCCGTCCCACCAGGATTAGAAGGGATATAAACATCTATGCCGAAGGTTCGGCTCTTGTCGAAATGGGAAACACTCGGGTACACATAACGGTATCGGTTCAGGAGGGGGTTCCCCCTTTCCTAAAAGGAACAGGGCAGGGTTGGATTACAGCCGAATATTCGATGCTCCCCCGTGCGGGGCATACCCGCAGTTTCAGGGAAAGGGGGGGTAAAATCTCGGGTAGAACCCAGGAAATCCAAAGGCTCATAGGTAGGGTTTTGAGGAGTGTGGTTGACCTTTCCAAGCTCGGGGAACGCACCCTTTGGGTCGACTGCGACGTACTCCAAGCCGATGGAGGTACGAGGACCGCTTCCATTACCGGGGCTTGGGTGGCGGTCGCCGATGCCCTTATAAAGCTAAAGGAAAAGGGGGAAATCGAGGAAATCCCTCTAAAGGATTACCTCGCCGCCGTAAGTGTGGGTAAGGTGAACAACCAACTCTTGTTGGACCTGAATTATGAAGAGGATTCCCAGGCTCAGGTCGATATGACGGTCGTTGCGACCGGTTCGGGAAAGCTCGCCGACGTCCACGCGTTGGGTGAGGAGGCCACCTTTTCCCGTCAAGAGTTCGAGGATATGCTCACCTTAGCCCTCGACGGGATAGAGCAGCTTATAAACCTCCAAAAGGAACTTGTGAAAAAAGACCCCGAAAAGGGTTGGATAAAAACCGACCTAAAGGAGGTCTCCTTAGGATAGTTCCCTTGCCCTTTTGTAGGCTTCCTCTATTGCACTTATGAGGTGTCCCTTTAAACCCCTCTCGTTTAGGAGGTGAAGCCCGTAAACGGTAGTCCCCGCGGGGGATGTTACCTTATCGCGGAACACCGAGGGATGGGTATTTTCTTCCCTTAGAAGTTCCAAAGTTCCCAAAAAGGTTTGGAGGGCTATTTTTAGAGCCTCTTGGGGTTTAAAGCCGAGCTTTACCCCCGCCATCGTGTAGGCGTCTATTATTTCGGCTACAAAGGCGGGACCGCTACCGGCGAGGGCGGTAATTGCGTCCATCAACGACTCATCTATTTCGAAAACCTCACCGGTGAGGGCGAGAAGCTTTTTTATCTCCTCCTTATCCTCCCCGCCGAAGGCGGGCGCAAAACTTACCCCCCAAATCCCCTTCCCGATTTTTACGTTTAGGTTGGGCATGGTGCGGGCTACTTTCGCCCCTTCGCCCAAGATTTCGAGGTAAAACTTTAGCGGAACACCCGCGGCGACCGATATTATAGGCTTATCCCCAACGAGGGGTTTTATTTCCTCCAAAACCTTTTTTAGGTCTTTTGGTTTAACCGCCAAAAGGAGGAGGTCGGAGTTTTTTACCACCCCTTCGTTGGTTTCCACTTTAAATCCTTCACCTTCGAGGGATTTTTTGCTCTCCGAACTCTTTACGGAAACCAGAAAATCCTCCTTTTTGAGGTATCCGCTCCTAATCAACCCCTCGGCGATAGCCCTACCCATATTCCCGAACCCGATAAATCCGATTTTCTTAAAACCCATAATGGGTAAAGATTTTGGGGAAAATAGACCGATTGATGGAACTAAAAGAAAGGCTCTACCAACTCATAAAGGAGAGAAGTCTTAAAATAGCCGATGAGCCGATATTTAAACTTTCGTCGGGGAAGCTCTCCCGCTACTATCTCGACCTCAAAAAGGTCACCCTCGACCCGGAGGGCGGTTATTTGGTGGGGAATTTAATGTTCGAAATGGTAAAGCCCTTCGGGGTTTCGGCGGTTGGGGGGTTGACCCTCGGAGCCGACCCCATAGCCTACGCCACCGCCCTTATTTCCTACCAAAAGGGTGAACCGATAAAACCCTTCGTGGTGAGGAAAGAACCCAAAGGGCACGGAACTAAAAGACAAATAGAGGGGAACGTCGAACCCGGGGAAAAGGTCGTAGTGGTCGAAGACGTCGTTACAACCGCCGCTTCTTCCCTAAAGGCGGTAAAGGCTTGTAGGGAGTACGGCTTGGAGGTTGTAGCCGTTTGCGCTATCGTAGACAGGAACGAAGGGGGAAGGGAAAACCTCGCAAAGGAAGGTTTAAAACTCTACTCCCTCTTTACTATAGACGACTTTTTAAAGGGTTAATCCCTATAACGGGCGAGGGCTAACTTTTCCTCTTCCGTTACCGGTTTCATAACGAAAACCTTGTCCCCTTCGCGGACCCTTTCCACAACCTTTAACCCTATACGGGTGGGGGCTTTTGCAACCTCTATGGGTTTCCGGTCTATTTGCATACTTTCGACCCTTTGACGGACAACACCGGTTTTTTTACCTATGATGTGGATGGTATCCCCTATTTTTAACTCGCCGGTTTCTATTTTCACCTCGGCAACCCCTATACGGGGATAATACTTTTCCACCACCCCGACGTAGACCTTTTGCTCGGTAGCCTTGGAGCGGTTAATACCGAACGAGGGCGCTCCGAAGTAAAAACCGCTATCCCAATCGCGGTGGTAAACCCTTGAAACGGTATCGATGAGCTCTTGGCGGAGTTTGTCGTTAAAGCTCCCCTCTAGTAGGGCGTCGCGGGCCGTTCGGTACGCCTTGGTAACCATATAAACGTAGTCGGGGTTTTTATTCCTACCCTCTATTTTCCAGGCGTCGAATACCATAAGGTGCTCGACGATGTCCAACGTCATGAGGTCGGTCGCCGATAGGATATAGTCCTCGCCGAGGATAAACTCCTTGTTCCCCGATGTGTCGTTTAAGTCCCTGATTTTTACCTCGAATTTGTGCCTGCAGACCTGATAACACTCCCCCCTGTTGGCGGATGTTTTAAACACGTCATGGCTTAAAAAGCACCTCCCCGATACCGCCATGCACATAGCCCCGTGGACGAAAACCTCTATCTCCAGCCCCGTTTTCCTCTTTAGCTCCAAAAGTTGGTTGTAGTTGAGCTCCTTTGCGGGTACTATCCTCTTTACCCCCAACCGTTTGAAGAAATTGGCGCTCACCGAGTTGGCTATACCGGTCATTACCGACATGTGGGTCTCTATCCCCAGCTCTAGGCTCTTTAACACAACCGCCAAATCCCATCCGATTACCGCATCTATTCCCGCTTCCTTTACGGCGTGCAGCACCTCTTCTATATAGGGGAGGTCGTCCTCGTAGACCATCGAGTTCAACGTGAGGTAAGCCCTTACCCCCCTCTCGGCGGTAAACTCCCTTATGGCGGGGAGGTCTTTTATCGAAAACTTTTTCTTAAGCGCCCTTTGGTTTAACCTGTCCAAACCGAAATAGACCGCCTCGGCACCGGCTTTTATTGCCGCCGCGAGGCTTTCCCAACTCCCCGCGGGGGCGAGAATTTCCGGTTTATTGACCATAGCATTTAAATAACCTAAACTCTGCAAAAGACTATTTCCCTTATTAATTTCAATTTTTGCGATGGTAAAGGTCAGAAAACCGGCGGTGGCGGGTATGTTCTACCCCGCCGAAAAGGAAGAGCTCCTATCGTTGATAAATTTCGTATGTGGAGAACCTTATACGGGGGAAAAGATAAAGGCTAAGGCGGTAATGGTTCCCCATGCGGGGTATATTTACAGCGGAAAAACCGCCTGTGAGGTCTACAAAAGGATAGAAATACCCGAGCACGTGGTAATTTTGGGACCCAACCATACGGGGATGGGTGCACCGGTTTCGGTTTACGACGGGGACGCGTGGGAAACCCCCTTGGGGGTGGTCGAAATAGACAAGGAAATCCGCGATAGGTTGCTTCAAATATACGGATTTACACCCGACGAGGATGCCCACAAATTCGAACACTCCTTGGAGGTGCAACTTCCCTTCCTCCAGGTGTTCGCCGAAAGGGAGTTCAAAATAACCCCTATAGTGCTAAGCCTCCTCCGCTACGAGGACGCCATCTACGTAGCCCGCCAAATGGCAAAGGTGCTAAGGGATTACGCCGAAGACGTTCTTATCGTAATCAGCTCCGATATGTCCCACTACATACCGGCGGAAAAGGCGAGGGAACTCGACTTTTTGGCAATAGAGTGCCTCGAAAAGCTCGACACCGCCTGCCTCTACGAGCGGGTGTTCAAATACAACATCTCGATGTGCGGAATTATCCCGGCGGTCGTGGGGGTTGAGGTGGCAAAAGCCCTCGGGGCTAAAAAAGGTATACTCGTCGATTACACCAACAGCGGAATGGTCACCGGCGATTACAACAGCGTTGTAGCCTACGCCGGAATGATTTTTGTTTAATTTCCCCTTTCCGCATAATTTCCCTTTGTCGGTATGGAAGAAAAGAAGTTCACCATTTGGGGGAGAAATCCGATAATAGAAGCCCTTCGGGCGGGTAGAAGTTTGGAAAAAATCTACGTAGCCCACGACAGCCACCCACCGAAGGAACTCCTAAAACTCGCCAAACAGAGGGGGGTAAAGGTTCAAAAAATCCCCCGCAAAAAGGTTGAGCAGCTCGCCGGAACCAAGAAAACCCAAGGGGTTGTAGCCCTCCTATCCCCCGTAAGGTACGTTTCGGAGGAGGAACTATTTAGGGAAACGATAGAAAAAAACGGATTCTTTGTGGTTTTGGACCACATCACCGACCCCCAAAACGTGGGAAACATTATCCGAACAACCGAACTCTTCGGGGGTGTGGGGGTTTTATTACCCAAGGACAGGAGTAGCCCTATAAACGAGACCGTTGTGAAGGCTTCCTCGGGTGCCATTTTCCACCTAAAGGTGGCAAAGGTTCCCTCCCTTCAAAGGGCTTTAAAACTCTTTAAAAAAATGGGCGGTTGGGTCGTATCGGTGGAAACCGGTGGGAAGGACATAAGGGAAATAGATTTTCCCTTTCCCCTCGCCGTTGTGGTGGGGGCGGAGGGTGAAGGGATTTCCAAAAGCGTCCTCGAGACCAGCGACATAGTCGCCACCATACCGACGGTCGGAAAGGTTCCCTCCCTAAATGTAGGTTCGGCTACCGCAATAGCCCTTTGGGAGATAAACAGGGACCGACTCCCCAAGTTGGAAGGTTGATTTAAAACTAAAAAATCCCCTTTGAGGTTTGACCCGATTTATTCCCTTTTCCCGCAAACGTTTCTAAGTTAGAAAAGGCGTTATGCTTTTGGAGGAAAAATACCTCCCCAAAGTCCCCTTTGAAGGTATGAACGAGGTCCACCTAAGGGAACTCGAAATTTTAAACAACCTATATAGGGCAATAGAAAAAGGTGATATTCCCCTAATAGGGGAACTCTTGGAAGACCTCTTGGAGGACGTCAAAGGGCACTTTTCCTACGAGGAGGACTTAATGAGGCAAACCCAATTCTTTGCCTACGAAATCCACAAGGCGGAACACGATAGGGTTTTAAGGGAACTGAACCTCTTAAGGGATTGGTGGAACAAAAACAAAGACCCGAAAAGGTTGGGCGATTACCTAAAACACCAATTCGTTCCCTGGTTAATAGAGCACGTCCAAACGATGGACACGGCTACCGCGACCTACTTGAGGAATTTTATTCCTATCAATCCCAAATAGGGGACTGGTTTCTCGGTTGACCCCCAAGGGTTGGAGGGAAAAATTTTTCCCTTTAATGGCAAAAGAGTTGAAAAGGGGACTTGTCGTAGAGCGGGCGGGACAAAAGGTAGGGGTTTACCTATTCGAGGACGGAAAGACCTACCGCGGTATCCCGATGGGGAAGGTTAGAAAAAAGACCCGCATCTATGCGGGGGACTACGTAAAGGGTAGGCTTGTCGATAGCAACACCTTTGCAATCGAAGAGGTGGAGGAGCGTAAGAACCTCCTCGTAAGACCTCCGGTGGCAAACGTCGACAGGGTTGTTATAGTCCAAACTATTCAGCACCCACCCCTCCAAAACTTTTTGCTCGATAACCTTCTAGTGGTTTACGATTACCTCGGTCTGGACACCGTAATAGTTTTTAACAAAATCGACCTCCTCGACGAGGAGGGGAAAAAGGAGCTCCAAAAGTGGGAAAAAATCTATAAAGACGCCGGCTACGACGTTTTAAAGGTATCGGCGCGAACCGGTGAGGGAATTCAGGAGCTAAAGGACTACCTAAAGGGGCAAATATGTATCTTGGCGGGACCCTCGGGGGTCGGAAAGAGCTCCATATTATCCGCCCTAACCGGTTTACAACTCCGAACCCAAGAGGTGAGCGAAAAAACCGAAAGGGGTAGGCATACCACAACGGGGGTTCACCTAATCCCCTTTGGAGAGGGTTCTTTCGTAGGGGATACCCCCGGCTTTTCGAGGGTTGAGGCGTTGCAATTTATGCCGAAGGAGGAGGTAAGGCTCCACTTCCCCGAATTCCTCCGCTACAGGTGCAAATTCTCCAACTGCATGCACCTAAACGAGGAAGGTTGCGAGGTTAGGGAAGCCCTCAAAAGGGGTGAAATCTCCTGCGAGCGCTACAAAAGTTACCTAAAAATGATTAAGGAGTACGTCGATTGGTTAAAAGAATATTGCCAAAACGAGGAGGAGGATTGATTCTTTTTCCGCAACGGTTTTGCGATTTTGCACCCCACCTTTGGGGAAACTAAAAGATAAGTATGCCGCGGACGGGAGCCCTTTTGCTCGTTCCCCTTTTGGGGTTCGCCTTAAAGGTCGATACCTTCCTCAAAAGGGACAAAGGATATTTAAGGGTTTTCAACGACAACGGGAGTTTTTTCGAGGACTGGAATCCGTCCGCGGGGGATAACCTACCCTCCTTTACCACCTTTAGGGTGAAAAAATCGGGGGATAAACTCATTTTGGAGTGGAAAGGTGATAAAACCGTAAAGGGTTGTCTGATAATTACCTCCGAGGGAAAGGTTATAAAGGCGACCAAAAACAGGGTTATTTTGAAAAAATCGGAGGTGGGGGACCTCATTACCGTCTATCCCGTTGCGGGAAAGGACAAGCTCGGGCTTCCATCCATAGTCCAACTTGACGGTTAAAATCAAAAGTATGCTCGACTTTGGCGGAAAAACCGTTCTTATAACCGGTTCCACCCGCGGAATAGGTAGGGCTATAGCGGAGGAGTTCGCAAAGCACGGGGCGAACGTTATTGTCAGCGGAACGGTGGAGGAAAAGGCAAAGGAGGTCGCCGAGGAGCTCGCCACAAAATACGGCGTAAAGACCCTCGGCGTGGGTATGGATGTCTCCAACCCCGAAAGTGTGGAGGAGGCTTTTAAAAAGATAAACGCCGCCTTCGGCGGGGTGGATATTCTGGTTAACAACGCCGGAATAACGAGGGACACCCTCTTTTTGAGGATGAAGCTCGAGGACTGGGAAAAGGTTTTAAAGGTAAACCTCACCGGTACCTTTTTAGTGACCAAGCAGGTTATTCGATACATGACCAAAAAACGTTGGGGGCGGATTATAAACATCACCTCGGTGGTGGGTTTTACCGGAAACGTGGGACAGGTTAACTACTCGACCACCAAATCGGGACTTATAGGCTTTACCAAATCCCTCGCCAAGGAGCTGGCGCCGAGGAACGTATTGGTAAACGCCGTAGCCCCCGGCTTTATAGAGACCGACATGACCGCCCAACTCAAGGAAGAAATTAAGGAGGAATATAAAAAACAGATACCCCTCGGAAGGTTCGGAAAACCGGAAGAGGTCGCAAGGGTGGTTCTATTTTTAGCCTCCCCCATGGCGGACTACATAACCGGGGAGGTTATCCACGTAAACGGGGGAATGTATTAATTAAAACTATAGGGGGAAGTTAAGAAACCTTTACCCCCTTTAGGGTTTCCACCACTTTTTTCGCTATCCCCTCGGGGGAAAGACCGAGTTTTTCCCTTAAAAGGGATTGGCTTCCGTGTTCCACAAACCTATCGGGGAGACCTATATTTACAACCCTTACCCTTTCGAGGAGGTTTTCCCTGTTCAACTCCTCGAGGACGGCCGAACCAAAACCGCCTACAACGGTGTTCTCCTCAACGGTAAAAATCCAATCGTGGGAAAGTGCTATTTTCTTGAGCATTTCCCTATCGAGGGGTTTAATAAACCTCGCGTTCACCACCGTGGGTTCTATACCGTGGAGTTCCTTTAAAAGTTCGTAAGCCTTCAAAGCCCAGCTCACCGCTATGCCGGTTGCCAAAATGGCAACCTTCGAGGTTCCGAATTTCAACAGCTCCCAACTACCTATAGGTATTTCTTTAAAGTCCCTATCCTCCCCGAGGAGATTTTCTACAACCGCCCCGCGGGGGTATCTTATTGCGAAGGGAAATTCCCTCTGCTTTAGAGCCGTATAGAGGAGATTTCGGAGCTCGATTTCATCCTTGGGGGCGGAGATGACCATATTGGGAACAGCCCTCAAATAGGAGAGGTCGAAAGCCCCGTGGTGGGTGGGTCCATCCTCCCCAACCAAACCGGCGCGGTCCACCGCCAACACCACCGGTAGCCTTTGGAGGGCTATGTCGTGGATAATTTGGTCGTAAGCCCTCTGCATAAAGGTTGAGTAGTAGCAAAGAACGGGTTTTAACCCCTGCGTTGCCAAACCGGCGGCGAAGGTTGCCGCGTGCTGTTCGGCAATACCGACGTCGAAAAACCTCTCGGGAAATTTTTGGGAGAACTCGGTAAGACCCGAACCCTCCCGCATAGCGGGGGTTATCGCCACTATTTTGGGGTCCTTTTCGGCCAACTCGACAAGGGCTTCGCCGAAGGCTTTGGACCAACTGCGGGAGGATTTTTTCAAACTCTCCCCCGTCTCGAGCTTATAAGGTCCCACCCCGTGCCACTTTACGGGGTTTTTCTCCGCGGGTCTATAACCCTTCCCCTTAACGGTTCTTATATGCAACAAAACGGGACCCTCTATGTGTTTTATGTTTTCCAAGGTTTGAACCAAAAGGGGGATGTTGTGCCCGTCTATAACCCCTATATAGTTAAAACCCAATTCCTCGAACAAAATCCCCGGGGAGATAAGACCCTTCATTACCTCCTCGAGGAGTTTCATAAGCCTTAAACCGAACTCGAAACGGTTCTCCAACAACCTCTTTATCCTTTGACGGAACTCCTGAAAAATCTTTCCGCTGTAAACCTTGTTTAGGTAGTTGGAAACGGCCCCCACGTTGGGGGAAATCGACATCTCGTTGTCGTTGAGGATTACCAAAAAGCGGTTGGGTTTAAGCTGACCGGCGTTGTTTAAACCCTCCCAAGCCTCACCTCCGGTGAGCGCCCCGTCCCCGATAACCGCTATTACAAAGTCCTCCTTTCTCCCGATAAAGTCCTTTCCCTTCCTTATCCCCAAAGCCGCCGATATGGAGGTGGAGCTATGCCCAACCGTAAAGGCGTCGTAGGGGCTCTCTCCCCTCTTCACAAAACCCGAAATACCCCCATATTGCCTCAAAGTCGGGAACTTTTCCTTTCTATCGGTCAGGATTTTCCAAGCGTAGGCTTGATGCCCGACGTCCCAAACGACGGCATCGTCGGGGGGATTGAATACCTTTAAGAGGGCGATGGTAAGCTCAACCGTCCCCAAGGAGGGACCCACGTGTCCACCCGTCTTGGAGGTTACCTCTATTATGTATCGGCGAACCTCTTCCGCCAATTGGTTCAATTTTTCGAAGTCCAACCCCTTTAGGTCTTGCGGGGATTGATACTTTTCCAGCAAAGGGTATTTAGCCCATTCCAATTTCCGACCCCCTTAGAGGGAAAGAATTTAACATTTAAACCTTTGGAGGATTTATAGGCTTGAATATAACCGATGGGAGGATTTTTTAGAGTGGTCGGGGCGGCCGGGATCGAACCGGCGACCTCTGGCCCCCCATGCCAGCGCTCTGCCTCTGAGCTACGCCCCGT
>CAZNBH010000017.1:0-10260 GCA_964571355.1 uncultured Aquifex sp. | reverse complement strand
ACCGCCGACACCCCGGTTTTCAGCCGGGTGCTCTACCACCTGAGCTACCGGGCCTTCCCGCGGGAACCAAGGAACCTCCGACCTTCGGAAAAAGAAAATATACCAAACCGCGGGGATAAAGTCAACCCCTAAATCCCCTTTAAGGTGTATTCTTTATCGTCAACTTTTAGGATGACCTCCTCTACGAATTTCCCCTTTTCGGAAACCTTTACCGTTCCCTCGAAGAGGTGGTTTAGGAAGCTTCCCCTAAAGGTGTAGGAGTTTCTGTTTTTTACCCCAAAGGTGTTTCTCACCGTTAGGAGCCCGTGGCGGAAGGAGCCCAAGAACAGTACCCACTTTAGGAAAGGTATTTTAACCAGAGCGCTTAGGGGGAGGGTATCCTTCCACTCCAACCTTTGGTTAAAGTTTAGGGGAACCTTCGATAGGGCGGTAAATAGAACCTTTAAAGGTTCGCTGTTTCCCCTAAGGGTGTAGGAGTAAAAAACCCCGTACTTTTGTCCGAAATAAAGTTCCCCTTTTCCGTCGGTCAGGTAAAAGGTGCCGTCGGGCGCCATGTCCACCTTTAGGGTTACCCTTTCCTCCTTTTCCCCTTTGCGGAATAGGAATTCGTAACGTTCCGCTATGAGGAGGTTGAACTTCTTTTGCAGAACCTTATCGGGATAAAAGGCTTCAATTCTTTCCCCTTTTTTGGGAACCGAATGGTCGAAGAGCTTCCTATCGGAGGTTATGTAGGTATCTATCGCAAAGGGGACGGTGGGAGCTCCCACCTTTGGTAGTAGTTGGACGTGCATATGGATGTGGGGCTGCGGTGAGTAACCGCTGTTTCCGCAAAGTCCCAAAAGGGTTCCCCTCTCGACCCTATCCCCTTTTTTGACCTTTATAGTGTTGGGCGAAAAGTGGCACAGGAGAACGTAAAACCCCCTCCAGTCGTAGATTAAAACGTAGTTCCCCCAATTGTTTTCTTTATCGGCTTCGCCGGGTGGGTTATCGGGAAATCCGTCGACCACCTCGACAACCGTTCCCGACACGGGGGATAAAACGGGCTTTCTGTAGGCGTAATAGTCGGTTAGGTTCAAGCCGCTCCCGCGGTAGGTTTTTCCCTCCTCGTCGGTGATTACAAAGTCGAGGGCGTATTTCCAAGCCCCTTTGTGGGTCCACTCCCCGTCAAAGGACTGCCATACGGTCCACATCCCGCTGAAGGGAAGCCCTACTTCCCTTCCCCCCGACGGGAAGCGACTTTGATAGGCGAGGAAACGGTCCAAAGTATCCTCGGGTGTTCCCCAATAATAGAGGGTTCGGTATTTAAACCCGAGCGAAGCGAGGGCATAGACCGTTAACAAAACGACGAAGTTGAAAGGCAGGGCGAAAACGGGAAGCCCGTAGTTTTGGAAAAAGACCTCGGCGGCTAAGACGACCGGCACCGATATGAAAACCGCCAAAAGGGCTACGAGGTAGCTCCTTATATGGGGGATTAAAAACACACCACCCAAAGCGGTGGCGGTGAGGATGTAGTTAAAGGCGGAGGTATCGGAGTAAGCCCTGTAGAAGTCTCCCGTTATAAACCCGTAAAGGGTTGTTCCCGCAAAGTACCCGACCGCCGATAGGAACGCCAAGGTGGGGGAAAACCTCAAAAGGAGCAGAAAAATTAAAAATCCCACGAGGGGATTGGGATAGAAAATTATCTCCCCGAGGGATTTGAAGAAACCCTTCAACCAAACGGGGGAGTATTGAAACAGAAGGGACCCCTCGTGGGGGTAGAGGTAGTAAACGAACAGATTTGAGGAGGCGTAGGATGCCAGATATACGATCACGCTAACGACCACGAAGGGAATGGACAAAATGGGAAGCCCGAGGTAGTAACCGAAAACGTTTGCCAAGGCGTAGGTGAGCAAAAAGGTTAGTATCGATGCGACCGCTATGAGGATTGCCGTCAACGTTGACAACTTAAAGAGGAAACCTATTCCCAAACCGACCAATAGGGGGTTGTAGATATAGTAGTCCAACGAGAGGAACCACTTGGAAAAACCCAAAAAGCGGGCAAAAAGGTAAGCCGATATTACCCCCAAAAGTCCCGATAAACCGATATTGATATCAACGAGGGTTAGCAGAAATACGATTAATCCCACAAAGGGGTTCGGTAGGAAAAAAATTCCCGAATAGGCTTTTAAAATGGGTTCAAAAAACCGCCGTAGGTTTCTTTTGAGCTTAACGAACCTATAAAGGATTTTGTATTTCATTTTTTAGCCCCCTTGGGTGGTGAAAGGTTTAGGTAATCGAGGATACCCAGGTAGAGGGTTCTCGCTATGGACCACTCGAAGCGGGGATTTGTCAAATAGTACAAATCCCTACGGTTGGTCATGTATCCCAATTCGACCAAAACGGTGGGAACGCCGGGAACTTTTAAAACCGCAAAGGAGCGTTTGTATATCCCCCCGCAGGGGATAAACCTCGCCAATCGGTGGCACCATTCCCTCCTAAGGGACTCCGCCAACTCTTCCCCTTCGTCTTGGGTAAACTCGAGGGCGGTTTTTAGCACCTTTTTCCTAACCACCCCATCCCTTACCATATCCTCGTCGAGGAAATGCCGCGCTTCGCGCGGGTGAACGGCGAGGTCTATCCACTTCCTGTAAATCCCCTTATCGGATAGAACGTAAAACTCCACCCCCCTTTTCCACGGGCGGTAGGGGTTGGCATTGGAGTGTATTGAAATAAAGAGGTCGGCTCCCACCTTGGCGGTGAACCGTTGCCTTTCCCCGAGGGATACAAAGTAATCCCCCTTCCTCGTGAGGTAGACCTTAAACCTTCCGTCCTCCTTCAGGAGGTAATAGAGCTTTTTTGCCACCGCGAGGTTTATGTTTTTCTCCTTCACCCCGTGGTAGATAGCCCCCGAATCCTTTCCCCCGTGACCGGGGTCTATAACTACGACGTATTTGACCTTTTTGAGGTTCTTTATCGGGATTAATATAACCAGCGAGTGGTACTTTCTTACTACGAAAGCCCTCGCGGTGTCGAGTTTTGGATTTCTTACAAAAACGGTTATCAAATTCCTTCCCCCCACTATTCGGACGCTGTAGTAGGTTTTATCGAACCTGTAGGTGTTTTCCGTTTTCAAGGTCAAAATGTCCCTTTTGGGGTCTTTGAAAAATTTGAACCAGGGTTTCCCATTGAAGGTTAGGGTTATCCGATAGTAGTACCTACTGACGTGAACCGATATTTTTTCAACCCTTTGGGCGAAGGTTGTAAGGAGGAAGAGGTTAATCGTCAGGAATATTGTTAAAAACTTCCAAATCTTGTTCTTCATCACCTTCGTAAACCTCCTCGGCACGGGTAGCCCAGGCGGGGAACGGGAAGCTAACCACCAAGGGCACGGGTATATCGGGCTGGTGTAGGATTACCTGCCCCTTTTTGAGCAGGAGGGAACGCTGTTTGTAAACCTGGGGTAGGAAGTCGTACTCGCGGGCTGCAACCTCGGCGGCGTCGAGCCTACCGGTTACCTTTACGGAGGCGTTGGCAACTATCCTCTTTTCCACTTCGGAGGCGGTCTGCTGGGCACCTATGAGGATAATACCCAAGCTCCTACCCCTTTCCGCTATGTCGAGGAGGATGTCCTTTATGGGTGACCATCCCCCCCTGGGGGCGTATTTGTTCAGCTCGTCGAGAACGACGTATAAAACCGGCGTTCTCCCTATCTTTTCCTTTTCCTTAAAAATCTTCTTGAGGATGGAACCGACCACGAACATCTGGGCAATGGTGTGGAGTTTGTTTATCCCGACCACGCTGATTTTTGCGTTCCTCCAATCGATTTTGAACCTTTCCCTATCCTCCCCCTCGAGAAGGTCGGGGTTTACCACCATCGGGGAGATGTGCTGAATCGCCTGGTCGAACCTCCTCAAAAAGGCGTAAGCCACCGAAACGGTTACAGTTCCGAACCACTGCTCGTAAACCTCGGCGGTCTTGTTGCAAAAGTTTTCGTGCTCCTTCCTAAAGGTCTTGTCGGCGTTGCACGCCCGTCGATTTTTAACGAGCCATTTGAGGAAATGCAGAATATCCTCGAGACTTTCAAATTCCCTCGGGGGTAGGTTGTTGCCCTCCTGGTCGTACTCGTCGAAGTTTATTAGCCGCCCCCTCCAAGCGGGGTTTTGGTTTTGCCCCTCTCGGGTTTGTTCGGCGAGCTCCTTGAGCCTTTCGGTAACCTTGTCTATCACGTAGTGGAGACTGCTAACCCCGTCGTCCCCCTCGACGAACATAAACCTCAAGAGTTCCTCCTCGGCAAACTCCCTTACCGTCCACAGGTAGGTATTTATCCCCTCCTTCCTACTTTCGGTATCGGGTATTAGGGAACCCCTCTTAAGGGGTGGGGCAAAAAACTTAACCCCCTTAAAGGGTTCCGGTTTTAAACCGAGTTTCCCGTAAAGGGGTGCGAATTTCTCCTCGTTTTCTTTAAACACCTTGTTGGGTTTGTCTATAAAGAACAAATCTTCCCCCTTTACGTTGAAAACGAGGGCGGATACCCTCTCCTCTTTTACGGTGTTTAATATCGAGTAGAGCAAAAAGAGGGCGTAGGAGGTTTTGGAGGCTACTCCCGAAATTCCACTAATCGAAACGTGGGCTCCGTCCTTTCCGTTTAAAAAGTGGTAGTTCAAAAAGACCGGCTCCCCGTTCCTCAAAAGCCCCGCGGGGATTTTTACCTTCATCTGGTCGAAGTAGAGGGCTTTCGAGAGTTCGGAAAGTTCGTTTCTTACCAAATAAACGGGGTCGCCCGGAAAGGGGGGGATATAAATCTCGTCGTCTATACGGGTGACCTGAACTTTTGCTACGTAAGCCAAGGTGGCGGGCAATTTACCCGAAATGTAATCCTTCGAGTCGAAAACGAACTCCGACCCCTCGAGGTAACGGTAGAGCTCGGTTACAATCCCGTAAAAGTTTACCTTCGTCCCGTCCTCGAGGGTGGTTTCGACCTTGACGATATCGTCGAGCTGAACAACCGTTCCCCTTTCGATACCGACCCAAAACTCGAGCGGATTGGCGGGCTTGTTGCCCACCACAAAACCGACCTTTCGCATCGACAAAGTTTTTAAAGATAAAGATAATCCCCTTCGGGATTTCTTGCAGATGCTCCATTAAAATGGGGTCTTCCGATGGAGCGCTTTAAGGCTTACAAATTCTTCGCCCACCTCTTCTCTTACCCCGAAGGGGTGTCCTTCTTTGAAAAACTTGAGGAGTTTTACCCCTTTGAGGATAAAAAGCCCCTCGAGGACCTCAAGGCGATTCCACTCGAGGAGCTACAGGCGGAGTACACCTCCCTTTTTATAGCCAACTACGGGGGGGTTCCCTGCAAACCCTACCAGAGCTTTTTCACCGCCGAGAAAACCCTAATGGGGGCCCCCGCATTGGATACGCAAAAGTTTTTCGACCTCTTCGGGTTAACCGTTCCCGAAGGGGAGCTTCCCGACAAGGTTAGTTTCCAGTTGGATTTTGCCGCCTTTTTGTTGAAACTCAAAGAGGAAACCCCTTACGTGGAGGACAAGAAAAAAATTGACCTCCTATTTAAGGAGTTTTTTAAAAAACACATTTTGTGGATGGAAAGCTTCGCCGACTGCGTGGGGAAAAATACCTCTTTAAAACCTCTAAAGGTTTTTGCCGAAAAGTTTAAAGAGTTCCTCGAAGGGGAAAGGAAACTCCTTAGACTTTGAAACCGGCGGAGGTAGCCTTAGCCTCGAGTTCCAAAAGGGCGGTTCTTATTTCCTTTTCCTTCTCCTCGAGGTACTGCATAACCTCGAGGTAGTTGCTTTCGACCATAACCTCGCCGAGGTTGATGTAAAGTTTCCTACCCGGCTCGAGTTTCTTTAAAAATTCCTTAACCCGTTCGATTTGCTCGAGCTGGGACCTCAAAAGTTGGATTTGTAAAACCAACGCCTCTTGGGGGACTTGATTTTGGGGTAGTTCCATAACAGGTTCCTCCGAAATAAAAGGTTAACAAAAGGGGAGGGGGAGTTATTTGTTTTCCCCTTCGGGTTTTTGTTCTTGGGTTCCCCTGATGAGCTGGTCGATTTGGGTGTATAGGTCGGCTATGGTTTGTTCGAGAACGAGCCTTAGCGCGAGCAACCTTTCGATTTCGTCCTCTATGTATTTAACCGCCTCGTCGTACTCGAGCTCGGCGGAGATATTTTGACCAACCGATACGACCACCTTGTCGAGGTTTTCTATTTTCATTTCGACCTGTGCTATAGAACCGACGGGTATTAGGACGTTTTTACCCTTTCCGAGCTTTTTGAGGGTTCTAAGGGTTGCAACGGTTTGCCTCAAGGCGTTGATTGCAGCATCGAGGGTGGCTATTTCAGCCCTGATGCTTTCGATTTGGGCAATTAGAGCCCTTACTTGGTCCTCTACCCTAATTTCGGGTTGTTTTTTTTCTGCCATCGCCGAACCTCCTTTAGCGTTTTCTTATAAAAGAAATTTAGTCTTCTATTTATAATTGGCAAGGGGTTTTGCTACCTGCGGAGGGAAAGGGTCGTCAATCGGTTTGTTGTATATTTTGTATAGCTTGGAAAATTGCCCGCCCTGCCCGGTGCCGTGGGGGAGGTATTCCCTTCGGGGACTACGGGATTCCAAAAGGGGTGGGCGGGTCCCCCGATGTCCGAAAGGGCACGGGGGTAGCCTACCCACCTAATACTTTGGGTCCCATCTGGGAATGCGCTCCCCTGCGCCCTGGGGGCGGGGCGGATTTTCCAAAACGGGGAACCCGAAATGGTTAAGGAAAAAAAGAAAACCCTACGGAGGGAAATACTCGAAAGGAGAAAGAACCTATCGGAGGAACAAATAAAGGAACTCTCCCAAAGGGTGATAGAAAACTTGAAAAAACTCCCCGAGTTCAAAAAGGCAAAGGTGGTAATGCTCTACTTCCCCGTAAAGGGTGAGGTCGATTTAAAACCCCTCATCGGGGAACTTATAAAAAGTCCCGATAAGGTTTTGGTTCTGCCGAAGGTTACCGCCGACGGGGATATGGTGGCGGTCGAGGTCAAAACCTCCGAAGTCCTAAGGGAGGGGAAATTCGGAATACCCGAGCCGATAGGGGGAAGGATATTCAAACCGGAAAAGGTCGATTTGGTGGTCGTTCCCGGTGTGGCGTTCGATAGGAGGGGTTACCGCCTCGGTATGGGAAAGGGTTTTTACGACCGCTTTTTACCCCGCGTTAAGGGGGCAAAGGTAGGGGTAGCCTACGACTTTCAGGTGGTCGACGGGCTTCCCACCGAGGAGCACGACGTTCCCCTCGACAAAATAGTGACGCCCGAAGGGGTTATTATTCCCGAAAGGAGGTAGGCTATGCTCGAGGTGATATTTGCGCTATTTACCGCGGCGCTCGGCGGCGCGGCGGGTTATCTATACTCGGAAAAGAAAAATCAAAAGCTCCTGGACAGGGCGAGGTTGGAAGCCGAGGAGGAGTTCCAAGCCTTCTTCGAACAGGAAAAGGAAAAACTCCTACAGGAGTACCAACGGAAGTTGCAGGAGCAAATAGAGAAAACCCGTAAAGAGTTGGAGGAAGAAATCACCCGTAAAAAGGAGGAGGAATTAAAACACCTGTTCCAAAAGTTGGAAGAGGAAAGGAGGGAACTCGAGAGGTTAAAGCTCCAAATCGAACTAAAAAGGGAAGAGATAGAGAGAAAGGAAAAACAACTAAAGGAGGAGGAGGAACGGTTAAAGGAACGTTCGGAGGTTCTCGATAGGAAGTGGGAAACCCTCGAGGAGAGGGAAGAGGAACTCTTTAAACGTTACAGGGAACTTCAAGAGCTCGAAAAGCAACTCCTCCAAAAGGAAAAGGAAATTCACCAACTCGAGGAGGAAATAGAGAAAAAGCTCCAAGAGGCGGAACAAATCAAAGAAGAGCAGCTCCAAAAGTTGCAGGAAATTACAAACCTCACCTATGAGGATGCCAAGGAAGAACTCTTTAAACGGATAGAGGAAAGGGAGAGGAAGGAAATCGCCAAAAGGCTCAAGGAGCTGGAAGAACAGGCAAAGGAAGAGGCAAAAATCCGCGCAAGGGATATACTCCTAACAGCCGTTCAAAGGCTCGCACCGGAGGCGAGCGTTAACTTCATGACCACCACCGTTCAGCTCCCCTCCAACGAGTTCAAAGGGCGGATTATCGGAAGGGAGGGGAGGAACATTAGAACCTTCGAACAGCTCACCGGGGTGGACGTGATTATCGACGATACCCCCGACGTGGTAACCCTATCCTCCTTCGACCCCTTGAGGAGGGAAATTGCAAAGGAAGCCCTCGAAAGGCTTATAGCCGACGGGAGAATTCACCCCGCAAGTATAGAGAAAACGGTCGAGGAGGTTAAGAAGGAGTTCGACGAAAAGCTTAAAAAGCTCGGCGCCGACGTATGTCAGGAATTCGAGCTCTACGATATCCATCCGGGACTTCACTACTACCTCGGTAAGCTCTTTTACAGAACCTCCTACACCCAAAACGTTTTAAACCACAGCAAGGAGGTTGCCGCCATAGCGGGCATGCTCGCCGCCGAACTCGGTCTCGACGTTAAAAAGGCCGTAAGGGCGGGGTTGCTCCACGATATCGGTAAGGCGGTGAGCCACGAGCTCGGGGAAAGCCATACCAAGGCGGGCGCCGACCTCGTGAAAAAGTACGGCGAGCCCGATTACGTTATAAACGCGATATTTGCCCACCACGAGGAGGAGGAGCCCCGCTACCCCGAGGTGGTGTTGGTTTGCATAGCCGACAAGATTTCCGCCGCCCGCCCCGGTGCAAGGAGGGAAACCCTCGAAAAGTACATTAAACGGCTCGAAAAGATAGAGGAGATAGTCAAATCCTTTAAAGGTGTTAAGAACGCCTACGCAATCCAAGCGGGTAGGGAGGTAAGGGTAATAGTAAACCCCGAAGAGGTCGGAGAGGAAGAAGCCTTCCTAATGGCGAAGGAAATAGCCAAACGCCTCGAGGAGGAAATAGACTTCCCCGCCCAAATAAAGGTTACCGTAATAAGGGAAACCCGTTACGTGGAATACGCAAAGGGTTAATTTCCCCTTTTGGGTCTTTTTTTCTTCTTTCCCTTTTCGGGTTCTCCGAAAAATTTCAACCTTTATGGTTTCCGATGAGGTTTTTATGCGTCGGGCTATCGCCTTGGCGAAGGTCCGCAAGGGGTTAACCCATCCCAATCCAACCGTTGGGTGCGTAATAGTAAAGGACGGAAAAATAGTCGGCGAAGGATTCCATAGGAAGGCGGGGGAACCCCACGCCGAAGTGGTAGCCCTAAAAAAGGCGGGCGAAAGGGCTAAGGGGGCGACCGTTTACGTAACCCTCGAGCCCTGCTCCCATTACGGCAAAACACCCCCTTGCTCCCTGGCTTTAATCCAAGCGGGGGTTAAAAGGGTTGTAATAGCCACCCCCGACCCCAATCCGCGGGTGGCGGGGCGGGGGGTTCAAATGCTCAAAAACGCCGGTATAGAGGTGGAGGTCGGTATCCTCGAAAGGGAAGCTCGGGAGCTAAACCTCGACTTTTTCCATTGGATAACCTCGAAAACCCCCTATGTGGTTTTGAAAATAGCCCAAACCTTGGACGGGTTTATCGCAACCTCCGAAGGGAAGAGCAAATGGATAACCTCCTACGGGAGTAGAAAAAGGGTTCACCAAATGAGGTGCGAAAGCGATGCTATCCTCGTAGGGGTTGGAACGGTTTTAAAGGACGACCCCGAGCTCACCGTGAGGTATGTAAGTTGCGAGAAGAAACCTTTAAGGGTTATTTTGGATACCAACTTAAAAATGCCACCCACCGCCAAGGTTTTGGACACCTCAAAAGCCCCGACCTTGGTCTTTACTGCGTCCGAAGATTGGGAAAAAATCGAAGCCCTTCGGGATAAGGGGGTGGAGGTTGTAAAGGTTCCCGCCGAAGGCGGGCGTTTGGATTTAAAAGAGGTATTGAAGGAGCTCGGTAGGAGGGAAGTGGTCCGCCTAATGGTCGAAGGGGGGGCTAAGGTTTTCGGCGAGTTTTATAGGAGGAAACTCTTTAACGAGTTAAACGTCTTTGTAGCCCCCAAGGTGTTCGGAAGGGGAATTTCACCCTTTGAGGGTTTTGAAAACGGATTTCCCTCCGATGGTGGAGATTTGGAACTGATTACCCTCGAAAGGATTGAGGAAGATGTGTTACTTCAATACAGGCGGAGGGGGTGGGATTCGAACCCACGGTGCCCGTAAACCGGGCACACGGCGTTTCCAGCGCCGCGCCTTCGTCCGCTCGGCCACCCCTC
>CAZNBH010000016.1:0-10424 GCA_964571355.1 uncultured Aquifex sp. | reverse complement strand
GATTTGGAAAACTGCTATTCCGTAGAAGGGTTTTATCCCCTAAAAGCCCTCGAGAGGTTTCTGGAAAATATAGGGGAAACCCAATTGGTGGAAAGCTTAAAAGACTTTACCCCGTCGGCAAAGGTGGACAAAACCCTCGCCGAGAGGTTGAGCTTTTATATCCCCCTCGTGGTGGCAAAGAGGAAAAGCGTCGCCTTTGCGTGGAAGTATTACCTAACCCTTAAAGGGATTCCCGCGGTAACCTTTACCTACCCCTCGGAGGGGGAAAACGTTTTGGAAATCCTCTCCAACGTGGGATTTAGGGATAAGGTCTTTCCCCTTTTGTTGGGAAAATTCGAGGACAAATTCCTCGAGGAGGTAAAAAACAGGGGTTTTGTTCCTTACGAGGTTACCCCAAAAACCGATAAAAAACTCCTAATGGAACTGGAGCTAATTTACACCGCCAAAGAGGTTTCGGAAAGGATTTTTAAACCTTAAAGGAAAAGAATTTAAAGGAAAAAACGATTAGGGGACAAATTTCTTTTTGAACTCCTCGAGGGTTTTCTTGATTTCTTCCTCTATTTCGGGGGTTAGGTCTTTTACCTCCCTAATCTTTTGCAAGAGGTCTTGCTTTTCGCTATCGAGGAAGGCGTAAAGTTCTTTTTCGAACTTCCTAACCGATTCCACGGGTATATCGTCGAGGTAGCCCCTGGTTCCCGCGTAAATAGCTATTACCTGTTTCTCGAAAGGTATGGGGTTGTAAGGCTCTTGCTTTAGTAGCTCGACAAGTCTTAGACCCCTTTCGATAACCTTCCTGGTAGCCTCGTCTACTTCGGAGGCGAATTGTATGAACGCCTCGAGTTCCCTGAACTGTGCGAGGTCGAGACGGAGCTTACCGGCTACCTTTTTCATTATTTTGGTCTGTGCCGCACCACCGACCCTGGACACGGAGATACCGACGTTAATAGCGGGTCTTACACCCTTGTTAAAGAGGTCGGTTTCGAGGAATATCTGACCGTCGGTAATCGAAATAACGTTGGTGGGTATGTAAGCGGTAACGTCACCGGCTTTAGCCTCAATTATGGGCAACGCGGTTAGAGAACCCGCTCCGAGCTCGTCGTTTAGCTTTGCGGCACGCTCGAGCAGCCTCGAGTGGAGGTAGAACACGTCACCGGGGTAAGCTTCCCTACCGGGGGGACGTCTCATTAGGAGCGATAGAGCCCTGTAAGCCTCCGCGTGCTTGGTGAGGTCGTCGTAGATAACGACGGCGTGCATACCGTTGTCCCTGAAGTATTCCCCTATAGTACAACCGCTAAAGGGTGCGAGGAATTGCAATGCGGGTGCCATATTGGCGTCGGCAACCACGATGGTGGTGTATTCCATAGCGCCGTGCTTTTCGAGGAGGTCGATTAACCTCGCTACGGCGTTCCTCCTTTGACCTACAACAACGTAAACGGCGTAAATCTTATCGTCGGGGTTTTGTTCGTTGTGGTGCTTTTGGGCGAGGATGGTATCGATACAAATGGTAGTTTTACCGGTGTTCCTATCACCGATGATTAGCTCCCTCTGCCCCCTTCCGATGGGAATCATTGCGTCAATCGCCTTGATACCGGTTTGTAGGGGTTCGTGGACGGGTTTCCTCTTAACGATACCGGGGGCAATCTTTTCAACGGGGGAGTAGTATTCGTACTCGATGGGTCCCTTGCCGTCGAGGGGATTACCCAAGGGGTCTACAACCCTTCCGAGAAGCCCTTTTCCGACCGGTATGGAGAGGATTTGACCGGTTCTCTTTACTATAGAGCCCTCCTTAATACCGGCGTCGCTTCCGAGTATGATAATACCGACGTTGTCCTCCTCGAGGTTGAAGGCAACACCTTTGACACCGTTGTCGAATTCGACGATTTCCATTGCCATAACGTTGTCGAGACCGTAAGCCCTGGCAACACCGTCACCGACGTAGTAAACGACACCTATCTCGTCGAGTTTCGCCTTGGGTTCAAACTCTTTAAGTCTCTCTTCCAAAATTTTCAAAGCCTCTTCGTAGGATAAGGTCATTTTCTAACCTCCTTAACAAGTTATATTTTCATCGCAAGTTCCCTTAAAAGGTCTCTAACCGAGGCATCCACCTCAAAGGAGGTGGTTTTTACAACAAATCCCCCAATAATCTCGGGGTCTACGGAAAAGGTAGCTTCAACTTTACGGTTTAACTTCCCTTCCAAGGTTTGAACCAATTGCTGTTTTAGTTCCTCGGGGAGTTCGGAGGCGGTTATTACCTCCGCCTTTACCGTTCCCAAAACGTTTTCGAGCTCGTACTGGTAAGCCCTTATGATGAGGGAGAGGTATTTAAACCCGTGGTGTTTGGTCAAAAAGATAAGAAACTCCTTTGCGAGTTCCTTATCTTCGAGTTCCAACCTTTGGACGAGTTCGTCGAATACCTTTTCCTTTTCCTCCAAGGGGATTTGCTCGTTCAAAACCAAATCCCTAAAGGTTTTGCTCTTTTTATAAACCTCGTTTAGGGTTTGAAGGAATTCCAAGAACCTTATTTGTTCTTCGGTTTTCCCTTGGAGTTTATTGAGCAACACTTTTACCGCTCTCTTTGCCAAAGCCGTTCCCTTTAACATCGTTAGCCCCCTTAATTTTTGCTAAGGTCGGAAAGCATTTTCTCGGCAAAGCGTTTTTGGGCTTCGGGGTCGGAGAAAACTTCCTTTAACATCTTTTCCGATAGCTGGATAGCCTTTTGAGCGGCAAACTTCCTTAGCTCTTCCTTCGCCTTGTTGGTTTCTACCTCTATAACCTTTTCGGCCTTTTCCCTTATCCTCTGGGCTATTTCGTTAGCCTGGGCGAGAATAGCCTCTTTCTCCCTTTGGGCGGTTTCCTCGGCTATTTTTAGGCTCTCCTCGTATTTAGCCTTAGCCTCTTCGAGGGCGCGTTTTGCGTTTTCGAGTTCCTCTTTAGCCCTTCTGTGGTTTTCCTCCGCCTCCTTTACACTCTTTAGGATGCTGTTTTTATACTCCTCCACCCATTTGAGGAATGGGTCTTTAAAGAAGTAAACCAATGCGCCGACCACTATAAGAATGTTCAAACCTTTCCAAAACAAAACGGCGGGGCTTTCGAGACCACCTTCACCGCCGTGTTCGGCGGCAAAAACCATTCCCCCCGAAATAAGGAGGGCTATTGCGAATTTAAAGACACCCTTACCCATTATTTCCTCTCCCCGACAAATTTTTCAACAATTATTTTGGCTATAGCTTCGACCTTGGTTTCGATTTCGGCTTTAGCCTTTTCCAACTCCTCGGCGATTTGAGCTTTTGCCTTTTCTATCTTTTCGTTGGCTTCCCTTTCGGCTTCGGCTATTATTTTGTCGGCTTCCTCTTTTGCCTCCTTGCGGGCTTTTTCTATTATTTCGTTAACCCTTTTGGAGGCTTCGTTCAATATTTTTTCCGCCTCTTGGAGGTAACGGGCGGCCTCCTGACGGTACTTTTCGGCCTCTTTGTTCAATTCCACTATACGGGCATTTCTTTGGTCTACCGTCCTCGAGTAAGGTTTTACATAAATTAGGTTGACCAAAAATAGGAATATTAGGAATAAAAGACCTTGGATTACCAAGGTATGATTTAACAGGACTCCTATATCCATTTTTTCCTCCCGACCGATTTCACGTATTTAGAAAGCAATTATTATAAAAACCGCCAAGTTTATTAAGTTTTTAAATCCGATGCCCGCGCCTAAAGGCGCGGGGTTTTCAACTTTTGCCTTTTCCCCGTAGGGGACTATTTTTTAGTTCCTTGTTATGGAACAAAAAAAATCGGGAAAGGTTGTAATCGTTGGAAGACCCAACGTGGGTAAATCGACCCTTTTTAATAAGTTAATAGGAAAGAGGAAGTCGGTCGTAGAGGACAAGCCGGGGGTTACGAGGGATAAAGTCGAGGACTTTGCCCGTTGGCAGGACAAAATATTCAAGCTCGTTGACACCGGCGGGCTAATGCCGAATGCCGAGGACTTTTTCCTCCCCAAGGTTAGGGAACAAATAGAAAAGGAACTCCCCGAGGCGGATGCAATTCTATTCGTCGTCGATGGGAGGGACGGTCTTACCCCCCTCGATGAAGAAATAGCCCAAAGGCTCCTCCCCTACAAGGATAAAGTTTTTGTAGTTATCAACAAGGTGGACAGCAAGAAGGCGGAACAAAACATTTACGACTTTTACAAGTTCCCCTTTAGGGGTTATTACCCAATTTCCTCCATTCACGGGACCGGTATTGCGGAGCTCCTCGACGAGGTAGTAAAACTCGTAAAAACCGAAAGTGTTGAAAAAAAAGAACAACTCCAGGAGGAGTTAAAGGATATTCCCAAGGTAGCCCTTATAGGACGTCCCAACGTAGGTAAATCCTCCCTGTTCAACAAAATAGTGGGTGAGGAGAGAACCATAGTTTCACCCATTGCGGGAACCACCGTAGACGCCATAGATACCTTGGTGGAGAGGAACGGGAAAAAGTACCTGTTCATCGATACCGCGGGGGTGAGGAGACCTTCCAACGTCGATTATGGAACCGAATTTTTTGCGGTAAACAGAACCCTCGACGCAATAGAACGCTCCGATATCGCCGTCCTCGTTATAGACGGGAAGGAAGGGGTAACCCACCAAGACCAAAGGCTTGCGGGTTTGGTTTCCCGAAGGGGTAAAGGTTTGGTTATAGATGTGAACAAAGCCGATTTATTACCCGTTCCACCCGACGAGGCGGAAAGGCAGGTTAAAAGGAGGCTATTTTTCGTCGATTACGCGCCGGTCGTTTTCACCATCGCGACAACCGGGGAGGGGATAGACAACCTCTTTTCCGCGATAGACCTCGTTTGGGAGGACTACAACAAACAGCACAAAACCTCCTATGTAAACAACTGTATAAGAAAGATTATCCGAACCAATCCCCCGCCCTCCTACAGGGGAAAACCGACAAAAATCTACTACGCATTTCAGAAGAAAACCCGCCCTCCGACAATAGTGGTTATAACGAACAACCTCAAAGGTTGGAAGGAACACTACAAGAAATTCTTTATTAGGAAATTGAGGGAATGTCTAAATATCCACTACGCGCCGCTGGTTTTGGAAATAGAGGAAAGAAAGGAGGATTAGGGGTTATTTATTCTCCCCCTTTTGGTTTTCCTCCTTCTTTTCACCTTTGGAGGATTCGGTCTTTTTCTCCTCACCTTTTTTGGTAAAAACAAATTCCTTTTTATCCTTGTCGTAATCGACTACTATAACGTCGCCTTCCTTGAATTTGCCTTCGAGGATGTAGTCCGCCAAGGGTGTTTCGATGTACTTTTGAATGGTTCTTCTCAAAGGTCTTGCACCGAATGCGGGGTCGTAACCCCTCCTTGCCAACTCTTTTTTAGCCTCTTCGGTTAGCTCTATCCTCATGTTCCTATCGGCGAGCCTTTCGTTAACCCTCTTGATGAGGAGGTCTACGATTTGCAGTAGCTCTTTCATGGTGAGCGGTTTGAATACGATGGTTTCGTCAACCCTGTTGATGAATTCGGGTCTAAAGTGGAGTTTCAACTCTTCGAGGACTTTTTCCTTAGCCTTTTCGAATTCCCTTTGGAGGGTTTCCTCGTCGGCATCGACGGGGATGTTTAAGAGGTATTGGCTACCGATGTTGGAGGTCATAATGATGACGGTGTTCCTGAAGTCTACGGTCCTTCCGTGGGAGTCGGTAAGTCTACCGTCGTCCAACACCTGTAGGAATAGGTCGAATACCCTCGGGTGGGCTTTTTCTATCTCGTCGAGCAATATGACCGAGTAAGGCTTTCTCCTCACCGCCTCGGTGAGCTTTCCGCCTTCCTCGTAGCCCACATAACCGGGAGGTGCTCCTATGAGTTTAGCCACCGAGTGCTCCTCTTTGAATTCGGACATATCGAGCCTTATGAGGGCGTCCTCATCCCCGAATAGCAACTCGGCGAGCGCCTTTGCCAATTCGGTTTTACCCACACCGGTGGGTCCCAAGAACATAAAGCTCGCTATGGGACGTTTGGGGTCCTTTAGCCCCGCCCTTGCCCTTCTGATGGCTTCGGCAACCGCCTTGACCGCGTGGTCCTGACCTATTACCCTCTTGTGGAGTTCCTCTTCCAACCTTAGGAGTTTTTGTTTTTCCTCCTCCTTTAGCCTCGATACCGGTATACCGGTCCATTCGGATACTACGGCTGCAACGTCATCCCAGGTGACGACGAGCTCGTTTGCCTGTTCCTTTTCGAGTTTCTTAATTTCTTTTTCGATTTCGACCATTTTTTTCTTAATCTCGTATTCCTTGTCGATGTCACCCGCCTCTACCGCTTTCTTTAGCTCCTCTTCAAGCTTTTTAAGTTCATCTTTTAAAGCTTTAATCCTCGCTTCCTTGGAACCGTATTTTTTGAGGATTTCGTTCCTTTTCTTTTCGAGCTCTATTTTCTTAATCTTGAGCTCGGCTTCCTTTTCGTAATCGCCCTTTAGGTTTGCCTCTACGATTTGTTCCTCTATTTGCCTTAGTTGCCTTTCTATTTCTTGCAATTCGGGCGGCGGCATAACTGCGGCGAGTTTCTTCCTTGCGGCCGCTTGGTCGAGGGCATCTATAGCTTTGTCGGGTAGTTTCCTGTTGGTTACGTAGCGGTGGGTTAGCTTAGCCGCGGCTTCTATAGCCTCGTCGGAAATTTTTACCTTGTGGTGCTGTTCGAACTTGGGTCTCAAAGCCTTCAATATCTCTATGGTGGTCTCAACCGACGGCTCTTCTACGTAGATGGGTTGGAATCTCCTTTCCAATGCGGGGTCCTTTTCGATGTACTTCCTGTATTCGTCGACTGTTGTAGCACCTATAACCCTGATTTCACCCCTTGCGAGAGCCGGTTTCATAATGTTTGCCATATCCATTGCACCTTCGGCTTTACCGGCACCCACCACGGTGTGGATTTCGTCGATAAAGAGTATGGCGTTGCCTTCCTTTTTGAGCTCGTCGAGTAATTTCTTTAATCTCTCTTCGAATTCACCCCTGTATTTGGTTCCCGCCATTAAACCCGCCATATCGAGGGCGAGAATCCTTTTATCCTGTAGTTCGGGAGGAACCTCCTTGTCGACTATCTTTTGAGCCAAGCCCTCCACGATTGCGGTTTTACCCACACCGGCGTCACCGACGAGGACTGGGTTGTTCTTTTTCCTCCTTAGCAATACCTCGATAACCTGGTTAATTTCCTTTTCCCTACCCACAACGGGGTCGAGTTTTCCTTCCTTCGCGAGTTTGGTCAAATCTACGGTAAACCTTTCCAAGGCAGATTTTTCTTCTTCTTTCAATTCTTGGGTCATATCTTTCATAGCACCTTTACCTCCTCCGAATATTTGTTCTAAAAGTTTGCCAGCCAAAAATTCTTTTTCCTCTATCAAAGAGGCCGCTATATGGGAAGGTTTAACCTCCGTTTCCCCTTCGGAAACGGCTTTATCCTCGGCCTTTTCGAGAACCTTAACCAAATACTCGGCGTAGTCAACCTCTTTGGGTTTCCTACCGAATACCTTTTCCGCTATTTTTACGATAACCCTATCGGGGGAAACACCTATTTCCTTTAGTTGTTCTATTAGAGGAGATTTTTCCAAGGCGGTTTTTACCAATCCGTCTATGGAGAGTTCCCCTTTGAGGAACTTTTTTACCGCCTCCCTATCGAAGTATTGGGCTAAACCTTCCTCAACTTGTTTTAGTTGGGCTTCGTAACTCCTTTCGATGGCTTCGAGGCGTTGAAGTTCCAACGCTATGGTTTGCTCCTCGAACCAATCGCCGTACCTCTGTGCTTCCCTTAAAGCCCTTTCGAGTCTCCTCTTTTCCTTTTCGAGATTTTTTAATTCGGTTTGGAGTTGACCGATGTCGCTCTTAATCCGCATTATTTCGGCGCGGAGGTTTATGAGCCTTTGGGCTTCGCTCTCTACCGCTTTATCTATTTGGTCGTAAAGTTGCTCCAGGTGCTGAACTATTTGCTGTTTTAAGCTTTTGGTATCTATTCCCCTTTTTTCTATTAATTTGTAAAGGGGGCTTTCCTTATCGGAAAGGAAGGCTAAAAGTAAATGGTCGGTGTCGACCTTATAGTCTTTATACTTTTTGGCTATTTCCTTGGCGAGGTTTAAATATTCTTTAGCCTTTTTTGAGAGCATATTTTCATTTACCATCGGTTTCCTCCTTATTTATTTGCGCAAATGATTTACAAGTTAAAGATAGCCTTTATAATAACCTTGTCAAGTTGTTAATCATCAAAAAATCCCCCTTTAAAGGTTTTCCAAGGAAAATCTTCCCTTTATGGAACTGGAAAAAATCGAGAAACTCTTCGAGGAACAAAAAAATTCGATAAAAACCAAGGAGGACCTCGACAAACTAAGGCAACAATTTTTGGGAAAGAAGGGATTGGTTTCCCAACTCTTTAGGGAACTTAAAAATATACCCCCCGAACGGAGGAGGGAATACGGTCAAAGGATTAACCTCTTAAGGGAAAAAATAGAGAGCTTCATCCGCCAAAGGTTTGAGGAGATAAAGAGGGAGGAACTCGAGAGAAAGCTCAAATCGGAAAGGATAGATTTAACCCTACCGGGGGATAGGGTTTTACCCCTCGGGGCTAAGCACCCCTTGAGCGCCGTTATAGAGGAGATTACCGAGATATTCAAACAAATGGGTTTTACCGTTGAAACGGGTCCCGAAATAGAAAAGGAGGAATACAACTTCGATAGGTTGAACATTCCAAAGGAGCACCCCGCGAGGGATATGCAGGACACGTTTTACGTTAACAAAAAGGGTTATCTCCTAAGAACCCACACCTCACCGGTTCAGGTTAGAACCATGCTAAAGAGAAAACCCCCCATTCAAATTATTGCCCCCGGAAGGGTTTACCGAAGGGACGACGACCCGACCCACTCGCCGATGTTCTTCCAGGTCGAGGGTTTAGTGGTAAACGAGAACGTGAACTTCGCAAATATGATGTTCGTCCTTAAAGAGTTTCTACGGAGGTTTTTCGAAACCGATGTCCCCGTGAGGTTTAGACCATCCTATTTTCCCTTTACCGAGCCTAGTACCGAGGTCGATATAGGGTGCGTTATCTGCGGCGGTAAAGGTTGTAGGGTCTGCAAGGGTACCGGTTGGCTCGAGGTTCTGGGGGCGGGAATGGTTCACCCCAACGTCCTCGAAGCCTGCGGTGTCGATTCGTCCAAATACCAGGGCTTTGCCTTCGGTTTGGGGGTTGACCGCTTTGCGATGCTCAAATACGGAATTGACAACATAAAACTCTTTTACGAAAACGACGTTAGATTTCTAAACCAGTTCAAATCCCTTTAAAACTTGCCCCGCTTTGCGGGGAAAATATATTTCCCTTTCTTGATAAAAAAGAGAAGGAGGAGAGCTAAATGGCTAAGGTAATCGGCTACGCAAGGCTCGAACAAATCGCCAGAAGGGCGGCGGGAATAGACCTTCAAAAGAACAAAACCGCCCGCGTTATCGACATGGTTGAAAAGAAACTCTACGACCTCTTAAAGGTTGCCGAGGAAAACGCCAGCTACAACGACCGCCAGGTTATTTGGCTATCCGACGTTCCCCTAACCATGGGATTTAGGCAATCGATGAGGAAATTCCGCGAACTCGAAGAGGAGGTTCCCGTGGAAGATATCCTCAAATTCCTCGCATCGAAGCCTCCACTAAAGTATCCCCTCGAGGCGGAGCTCGAAAACAAACTCCCCGAAATAGTGGGAGCTTTAATTTACATCATCGCCAACATCATCAAAGAGGTTTCCGAAGACAACAGGTATCCCTCCGAAGAGGAACTCGACAAAACCGAAAGGATTCTCGACCTCACCCTCTAATTTTCCCTTTTTCCCTTCATCTTCAAATAGGCGACCAATATGTAGGAGGCGGAAAAGACCGCCATAGCCAGCCCCACTATCAGCTGTTCGGTATCGTTGGAAGAAAGCCCCTGAAAGAAAAACACCATTCCGAGGAAGAAAAAAAAGGAAAAAACTATTAAGGTTGTAATAAAGAGGGCTTCCACAAACTGTTGAAGGAAAAAACTCAAAACCCCCAATACGAGGAGAAAAACCAACAGCTTCGACATTTAAGGTTAAATTTATCCCTCCTCACCGTTTGGAGGTTTTATAACCCCCCTTTCAACCAATTTGGTGAGGCTATCGACCTCAAACCTCAACTTGGGAACGGTTTTGGACCTTATCCTCTTGGAGAGGTATTTCCTCATATAACCCGCCATTTGGGAGAGCTTTTTTAAAGCCTTTTCCTCCAAGTGTTCGGGAAAAACGGTTACCAAAACGTGTGCCTCCTTTAAATCCTTGGAAACCTTTACGGCGGTTATACTTATCCACCCGTACTCGTTGGGGTCTATTTCCTCCCTTAAAAGGTTGGAGAGTTCCTCCTTTACCGCCTCGGCGAAACGTTCCAGCCTTATACCCATAA
>CAZNBH010000015.1:9709-10964 GCA_964571355.1 uncultured Aquifex sp. | reverse complement strand
ATAAAAAAACGACCCATGGAAGGGAAATTAATAACCCGCCAACTCCTCGAGGTAATCGAGATCTTTTAAAACTATCCTTCCCCTTTGGGCGTCGATTATCCCCTCCTTTTTCCACTTGCTCATTATCCTTATTGCGGTTTCTACAGTTGTTCCCGTCATTTCTGCTATATCCTGACGGGTTATGGGAGCCTCTATTACCAAATACCCTTCGGGGGTCTCCTGACCTATCTTATCGCCGAGCTCGATGAGCAACTTGGCAATTCTCTCCTCCACCTTCCCGGAGGCAATGCTTTTTAGAACTTCGTAGGTTTCGAGCAGTTTTTCCGACAGGTCGCAGGTTATCATAAGCGCCAGTTGCGGGTACTTCAACGCGAGGTTTACAAAGTCCTGGTTGGACATATATAACACCGTGGAGGGCAAAACCGCTTGGGCGGTGTAGGTATAGCGGGGTTTCCTTCCGCCGAATTCAACCCAACCGAACAACTCCTTCGGAAAGACCAACCTAACGATAATCGTTTTCCCATCGGGGGTTTCCTTAATCAGCTTTATTAGACCGTCCACGAGGATGTAAATCCCCGGCTCGGCTTCTTCCTCGAAAAATAAATAGTCGTTTTTGTTATAGTGTTTTTCGTGGAAATATTTGGCTATTTCTTCCAAATCCTTATCGGAAAAATTTTTAAAAAGCTCTAACTTCTTTAAAAACTCAACCTTGTTAATTGCCATAACAAACCTCCTTATAGTCTTTAAATTTATTAATCATAAAATGGTATTCGCAAGTCTTTTTCAATTAATTTGTCCTTTCAACTAGGCTCAAAGTTTGCCCTTTCCAAAGGGTTATTTTTATGATTTTAATTTAAAATTTGCGATTTTATCGGGAAGATTACCCCCCTAAACGGATAAGTTTTTTCAATTTTCCCCTCTCCTTTCGCCAAATTTCGGGGTAAAACCTCCAAAGGTGGTTATAAAGTTCGACAAAAGACCCGTAAACCTTAAATGGAATTTTGAACCTTGCAACCAACCACAAGGAGTATAGGATTAAAAGGATTTTCCTCCAAAGGATTAGGAAGGCTAAAACCAATCCCAACAGAGGTAACCACCAAAAACTCCTAAAATCCACCTCGAGGTGGAAATTTTTAACAATTTTGACAATATTTGTAAAAATTTCCTTTTGTTTTTTCCTATTTAAGTTGATAACGTAGTTGAGCCAATAGGTGTTTAGGGTATCCCACCAAAGGAGGAGCTTATTTTTTTCAAG
>CAZNBH010000015.1:4600-9609 GCA_964571355.1 uncultured Aquifex sp. | reverse complement strand
CGGAGGTGGAGCTTTCGGATATCGCAAAGGTGGTGGCGTCAAAGGTAAACCACCTACGGTGGTAATATACCTCCACCCAGGCGTGGGCGTCCCTTTGCCTTACAACCCAATATTTGGTTATAGGGTTGTACTCGCCCCCGTAAAAACCCACCACCACCCGCGAGGGATAGCCGAGGTAGCGAAACAGAAGGGCGGCGGCGGAGGCAAAGTATTCGCAATTACCCTCCCTATATACGGTTAGAAACTCCTCCAAGTTTCCCGCCCTGTTGGTTAGCGAATACCTAAAGTGGGAGAAGAATTTACCAAGACCTTTTAGAACCCATTGAAAACTCTTTCCCTTAAGGGAGTATTTTTTCGCAATCCTGTCGAAGATGGGCTTGAGCCTCTTCGGATACTTCAAAAGGAGCCTTTTGTTAACGAGCTCCCCCCTTTGGAGGGAGGAGGCGAGAAAGGAAACCCTCGCGGGAGAAGTTAGAAATCTTTCCGCAAGTAGGATACCTTTGGTTCTATCCACCTTTACGGGGATGGTGGACTTCAGAACCTCGTAGGGGTAGCCGAGGGAAAACAGATTTATCCCCCCGTAGGGTGAGACCAAAATTTCTTCCCTGTAGGTTTTTCCTCCGTATTCGACCTTTCCCATATAGGGAACGTTTGCCGAATACCACGCATCGTTTAAGAAGATTTCGAGGGTGTTCCCCCTCCAGTAGGGGTTGGTATTGTCGGGTAACCCTTTAACTTTTATCCTGAAAACCACCGAGTTGTCGGTGGCTATTTTGGAAAAAGCCCCGAGTTTTATATCGGAGCTAAAGCCAACTATCGGGTTGGCGGTATTCCTCTGCAGGAGGGCAAAGAGGGGGTACTGCGGACGGGGGAGAACGAAGAACAAAACCACCCCTATGAGAAAAACGAATAAATAACTCACCACCGAGTATTTAAAGAGGCTTTTAAACAGCCGCGGGTTGGGGGATTTATAAGCCTCCGCGGTGAGGAGTAAAAAGAAGTATTCGACCAAAAAGAGGTAGAGGAACAAAACGACCCCGTAGAGGAGGGAACTAAACCCCGCACTCAAAAGGGTCATGTTCAAAAAACTCAAAAGGGATATGTAGAGGTATTTCCTAAACTCGGACGGTTTGAAGAGCAAAAACAAAATAAACCAATCGGAAACCAAAAACAGCAAAAACGGAAGGTTGTTTATGGAAAAACTTTTAACCCATTGTAAGGCTATTAGAACTAGGGAAACCCCTAAAAGGGTATTTCGAATTACTTTTTTCCACCTTGAGGTTTTAAAAATTATTGCAAAAACCAAAAAGAGGGTTAAAACCAACAATATTCCCTTAAAAGGGAAGGAGTGAAAAGCCACCAGTTGGGGGATAAATATCAACACGTAGAGGAGAAGAAAAAAGGGATTTATTCCCATAGGTGTTTTACAAAATTTTAACACCTCCCCGTATAGAGTTCTTTTGTATGCCCGTTAAAAAACTTTTGGGGTTTGCCCTTTTCGTATCGGGTAGTGCTATAGCGACCGAATTGAACGGTGCGGGTTCCACCGCCATAGCCCCCCTAATTCAGGCTTGGGCTAAAAAGTACAACGCCGAAACCGGAATAAAGGTTAATTACCAACCGGTCGGTTCGGGGGCGGGTATCCGTATGGTTAGCCAGAGGATGGTGGATTTTGGGGCAACCGACGCCCCCTTAAAACCCAAAAGCTTGGAAAGAAAAAACCTTATGCAGTTTCCCATAGCCGCCTTTGGCGAAACGATTATTTACAACCTCCCCAACGGTATCCGTATAGAAAAACTCTCCACAAAGGCCGTTTGCGGTATTTTCAGCGGAAAAATCCGATTTTGGGACAACCCGATAATAGCGAAGGACAACCCCAACGTTCGTTTACCCCATCTCCCCATTATAGTGGTCACAAGGGCGGATAAATCGGGAACCACCTACACCTTTACGAGCTATCTTGTGAAAGCTTGCGGTAGGGAATTACATTTTCACAAACCCTCCAAAAAGCCCCGTTGGGGAATATTCCACATAGAGGGAAAGGGTAATGCGGGCGTAGCCGCCATAGTGCAACAAAAGTACGGAACTATAGGCTACGTCGAATACACCTATGCCGTTGAAGGGCATCTAAAAACGGTAAAACTCCAAAATAGGGATGGAAATTTTGTAGAGCCTTCGCTGGAAAACTTCCAAGAGGCTTTGAAGTACGCCAATTGGGGTCCCGAAAACGGCTTTTACGCCGACCTAACCTATCAGCCGGGTCCTAAAACTTGGCCTATCGTAGGGGCAACCTGGGCGTTGGTTCCCAAAGAAAGGAAAGATAGAAATAAATTGGTCTTCAACTTTTTCAAATGGGGTTATACAAACGGGGACGGGATTGCTAAAGAGCTCTTTTACGCACCTCTCCCCCAAGGGGTTAAGGCCAAAGTGGAAAATATGTGGAAAAGCTACCTCTATAATTATTAAGAACTATGTCCCTTTCCTTTCTCTTCGCATTAATAGCCCTCTTGGCCTTCGGATTTATCTTTAAATTTGTCTCGGTAGAGGAAAGGAGGAGCTTTTTTAGGGTTTTGGTTGCACTGTTACTGGTTATAGGTTTGATTTCTTACTTCGTAAGACCCCTGATGAGAAATCCCGAATTGCAACACTTTTTGGATATAACCTCAATAGTAGCCTTTGTTTTATCGGTTCTATTCCTATTGGCGTACTTCAAACTCGACCAAAAAATACGCCTCGAGAGGGGTGAATTACACCCCATAAAGGGCTCCAAAAGGGGGAAAAATAAATGAACAAATCCTCAAGGGGAAAAATTTTTGCCCTCCAAGACCTGGTTTTTGAAAAATTCCTGTTCCTCATAGCGGCTATTTTTGTTTTTATACTCGTAGCCCTTTTTGTGGTTCTTCTTAAAGAGAGTTCCCTCACCTTTAAAGAAATAGGGATTTTAAAATTCATCTTCGGAACGGAATGGGACCCCGACGACGATATTTACGGGGCTTTACCCCATATATATGGCACCATCGTTACAACGGTATTGGCGATTTTAATAGCCACACCGTTGGGCTTCGGTATAGCGGTTTTCCTATCGGAGCTATGTCCCCCCAAGTTAAAAACTTTTTTGGGAACCCTTATAGAGCTATTGGCGGCTATCCCATCGATAATCTACGGCATGTGGGGGCTCTACGTGCTGGTTCCGTTGATGTCGACTTACGTCGAACCCTTTTTGCACAAAACCTTTGAGCACGTTCCCATTTTGAACGAACTCTTCAGCGGGCAAATGTTTGGCACCGATTATTTCACCGCAGGGGTGGTCTTGGCTTTGATGATTACCCCCTTTATAGCCTCGGTTACCAGGGATGCGTTAAACGTCGTTCCCCCCGTATTAAAGGAGTCGGCTTACGGACTTGGAGCTACCCAAACCGAGGTTATCGTTAAGGTGATGTTTCCCTTTGCAAAGCTCGCAATACTGGGGTCGGTAATATTGGCTTTGGGAAGGGCTTTGGGGGAAACTATGGCCGTTACCTTCGTAATAGGAAACTGGGCGAACCTCTCCATTCACCTATTCGACCCCGGAACGACCATAACGTCAACGATAGCAAATGAATTCGGAGAGGCGGAAAGCGATTTGGAATATTCGGCGTTAATAGCCTTAGCCTTTATCCTATTCGTGGTTGACTTTTTGGTTTTATGGATAGCAAAAAAGGTGTTTTTGAAAAAGGTAGAAAAGTACAACCTTTAGAGGTTATTTTTACTTTCCGTTTTCCACAAATTGGATATTTTCGTCCTCAATAAACGCCTCGTGTAAAGCCCTTACCGCCAACTCGGTAAATTTCCTATCTATTAAACAGGAAATCCTTATTTCGGAGGTGGAGATAGCCTTTATATTGATGTTGTGCTTTGCAAGAATTTCGAACATTTTACCGGCAACCCCGTAGGCGCTCCTCATACCCAAGCCGACAACCGAAATTTTTGCAACGTTGTTATCCATTAAAACCTTTTCCGCCCCTATATCCTTGGCAACCTTTTCGACTATTTCCTTTGCAAGGGGGGCATCGGTTTCCGAAACTGTAAAGGACATATCGGTATAACCGTCAACAGATACCGTTTGCACTATCATATCGACCGCTATATGGGCATCGCCGAGGGCTTTAAAAATTTTTGCCGCTATCCCCGGTTTGTCGGGAACCTTTACAACGGTGAACTGAACCTCTTTATCGCTGGAAGTAACACCCCTTACGGCAACCTTTTCCATTATTTCCTCCTCCGGAACTATCCAGCTCCCCTCCTCGTCCTTGAAAGAACTCCTTACGTGTATTCTAACACCGTACTTAGAGCCGAACTCGACGCTACGGATTTGCATAACCTTGGCACCGAGAGACGCCAATTCGAGCATTTCCTCATAGGAGATTTTGTGGATTTTTTTCGCATTGGGAACTATTCGGGGGTCGGCGGTGTATATACCGTCTACATCGGTGTAAATTTCGCAAACATCGGCGTTTAAAGCGGCCGCAAGGGCTACCGCCGAGGTATCGGACCCTCCCCTTCCTAAGGTGGTAATTTCTCCTTCCTTCGTGACACCTTGAAAACCGGCCACTATAGGGATGTATCCTTTCGTCAATAACTCCTTTAGTTTTTTCGTATGGATTTCCTTAATGCGGGCTTTGGTATGAACATCGTCGGTAATAATCGGAACCTGCCACCCGCAAAGGGAAATAGCCTTATACCCCATCTTTTGGAGGGTCATAGCAAAAAGGGCTATAGCCTGTTGCTCACCCGTGGCAAGGAGCATATCGAGCTCACGGGGATTGGGTATAGGTTGAACTTGTTTTGCCAAGTTTATCAATTTATCGGTAGTTCCGGCCATAGCGGAGGATACCACAACTACATCGTGTCCTTGCTCCTTTGCCTTAGCAACCTTTCTGGCGGCATTTTCTATCCTTTCGAGAGAACCAACGGAGGTGCCTCCAAATTTTTGGACTATCAGAGCCATTAAAACTATTTAGATTATGTCC
>CAZNBH010000015.1:0-4500 GCA_964571355.1 uncultured Aquifex sp. | reverse complement strand
GATTTTTCCTTAGGAGGGTTCAGAATACAACTTCCTAAAAAGTATTTTCATATTTTTGAAAATTTGGTTAAGCAACTAAACTTCGACCAAAGGATTGTTAAAGCAATATTCCGCCTTCCCTTCGATAGGGAAAAGGTTCCCGTGAATATCGTGGAGGTTGATGCTTCCATTATAAGGATAGACCCTAAGGATTGTTCCGTAGCTTTCGTTTTTACCTTTAATTCAAAAAACGATAAGGTTTTGGACTTGTACAAAATCCTTTTAAAGGAGGAAAAAGATTAAAAGAGCTAAATATCCAAATTTCTAACTTCTTTTGCATATTTCGCTATAAAAGCCCTACGGGGTTCTACGTTTTCCCCCATAAGGATGGAAAATATTTCATCCGCCTCGGCGGCGTCTTCTATCGTTACCTGCATCAATCGGCGGGTTTTAGGATTCATAGTGGTCTCCCATAGTTGGTCGGGGTTCATTTCTCCCAAACCTTTGTAACGTTGTATTTCCAAGGTTCCCTTTGCTGTAGAAAGGATTTTTTCCCTTATTTCCCCAAAATTGGTTATTTCCGCAACTTTATTCCCAACCTCAAAAAGGATAGGAAAGGCTACTTTTTTGGACTCCTCCCGTAGTAGTTCGTAGGATATCGAATCCACCAAGGCAGAATCTATAAGGTAAACGTCGTAGGTATCGTTATCCATTACCACTATCCTGTAAAGGTCTTTATCCTCCTCCTTTTCTACCTTTACGGTGTATCTATCGCCGAATTTTTCCTTCAAGAGGTTTGCCTTTTTCTCTACATATCCCTTATCGGACATCTTTTCTATTTCCAAACGGAGGTTTATTACCTCCGATAGAAGTTCCTCGTCGGTTATTTTAGTTTTTAAAGCCTTGTAGGCTTCCTCCAATTCTTCAGCCCTGTTTAGGAAAGCTATTAAATCCGCCCCCTCCAAGATTTTTCCGTTGGGGAATTTAGCCCTTCCCGATTTGTAAATAACTTCCTCTTTGAGGAATTTCTCGAGCTCTTCGTCGTCCTTTATGTAGTAGTCCTTTTTACCCTTTCTAACCCTGTAAAGGGGGGGTAAGGCTATATAAACGTGACCGTTTTCAATAAGGGGTTTCATAAATCGGAAGAAAAAGGTTAGCAAGAGGGTTCTTATATGGGAACCGTCGGTATCGGCATCGGTCATTATTATCACCTTGTGGTAACGGAGGTTTTTGAGGTTTATGGCATCCCCTATTCCGCACCCCAAAGCCGAAGTTATAGCCTTTATCTCCTCGTTCGAAAGGACTTTATCAACCCTTACCTTTTCAACGTTTAGGATTTTTCCACGCAAAGGAAGTATAGCCTGGGTTCTCCTATCCCTACCCTGCTTGGCACTTCCACCCGCACTATCACCCTCCACGAGGAAAATCTCGCACTTGGCGGGGTCTTTTTCGGAACAGTCGGCGAGTTTACCCGGGAGGGTGGTATCTTCCAAGGGGGATTTTCTACGAACCAATTCCTTAGCCTTTTGCGCCGCCTTACGGGCTAAAGCCGCCTCTATCGCCTTTTCGACAATGAGCCTTAAAATATCCCTATGCTTGTCGAAGAACTGCGTTAGGTAGTCGTAAACGATACTTTCAACTATCCGTTTCACCTCGGGATTTCCAAGCTTGCCTTTGGTTTGTCCCTCAAATTGGGGATTGGGTACTTTTACCGAAACTACGGCGACCAACCCCTCCCTCAAGTCCTCACCGGTAAAGCTTTCCTTCAACTCCTTGGTGAGTTTTAAAGTATCGACCAGACGGTTTACCGCCTTGGTAAGCCCAGCCCTAAACCCGCTAACGTGGGTTCCGCCGTCGACCGTTTTGATGTTGTTAACGAAACTCTCTATTAGCTCCCTGTAATCCTTAACGTATTGAAAGGCTATGTCGACCAGAACGTTATCCTTTTCCCCTTGAATCCTTATAACCTTATCGAACAGAGGCTCTTTTATCTCCGCGAGGTGACGGACCAATTCCTCAATACCTTTGTCGAATTTGTACTCAACATACTTTTTAGACCTTTCGTCGGTCAGTTTAAAACGGACACCGGGGTTTAGATAGGCGAGCTCCCTAATCCTTTTGTCGACTATATCGAACTTAAACTTTTTATTGCCAAATATTTCTGGGTCGGGTTTAAAGGTTACCTTCGTTCCCGTCCTTTTGGTAGTTCCAACCACCTCAACGGGGGTAACAGGTTTACCCCTACGGTATTCCTGCCTGTAAATTTTCCCGTCGCGGTAGACCTCTACTATTAGCCACTCCGATAGAGCGTTAACGACCGAAGCACCCACCCCGTGCAGACCGCCCGAGTATTTGTAAGCCTTTTTTTCGAACTTTCCACCCGCTCCCAAAACGGTAAAGACAACCTCAACGGTAGGCTTTCCCACTTTGGGGTGAATATCAACCGGGATACCCCTTCCATCGTCGATAACGGTGGCGGAGTTATCGGGATGGAGAATTACCTCTATATTTTTCGCATACCCCGCCATAGCCTCGTCCACGGCGTTGTCGAGGATTTCCCAAAATAGGTGGTGCATACCCCTCTCGCCGGTGTCGCCGATATACATGGCGGGGCGGAGTCTCACGTGCTCGAGACCGGAGACTACCTTTATAGCCTCGGCGGTGTAATCGTTTTTATGCTCTCCCTTTTTCGGCATATTGAGGAAAAATTTTACCTCACTTTGGAAAATACAAATTTTATTTGTCCCCAATAAGGAAAAAGAGAAAAAACCTAAAGAAGTCCCAAGTACTCCCTCAAAACGGTGAAATTCCTTTTAAAGTCCTCTTTGGGGTCGTAATTTCTCAAAAACCTATAGGCGGCGGCTATATGGGTTATAAGGTCGGTCGCCCTAACGCTCTCGGTATCCTTATCCCTTTCGGCGAGTTCCCCGGCGAGGGCGTGGAGGGTTACCCCCAAAATTAGGGCGTTTTTAATCTCCATTTTCCCTATCAAAGCGCCCAATATTCCCGAGAGAACATCTCCCACACCCCCTTTGGCCATTGCGGGGGTTCCCCTAACGTTTACAAACGCCTCCCCTTCGGGGGTTGCAATTACCGTTCTCGCCGATTTTAAAACAACGTAGCAGTTGTTTTCCACGGCGAAATTCCTCGCCACCTCTATCTGGTTGTGAATTATTTCCCCCCTGTAAAGTCCCGTAAGCCTTTGCATTTCACCCACATGGGGGGTTAACACGGCGGGGATTTCCCTTTTACGGAGCAATTCTTTACCCCTATTCCCCAAGGCGGCAAGGTTGTTTATACCGTCGGCGTCTATCACCATGGGTTTTTCCCAACGGAGTAAAAAGTCCTCAACCAGTTCCTGTCCACCTTTGTACCTCCCCATACCGGGACCTAAAACGAGGGAGGTGTACCTCTTGTAGTCCTCGCTTTCAAAGATAAAGTCCCCTAAGAGAGGATGCAAAAAGCCCCTTTCCGCCTCGGGTAGGGGTTTGGACATTTCCTCTATAAGGGCATGTTCCACTATCGGATTCAGACTTTCGGCAACCCCCGCCGTAACGAGACCGGCACCCGCCTCGGTCGCCGCCTTTGCCGCCATTATCACCGCACCGGTAAATCCCGGACTTCCCCCCAATATAAAAACATGACCTTCGCGGTTTTTGTAGGTAAAGGGTTCCCTTTGGGGGACCAATTCCTTAACCCTTTGCAACTCTATGAGTTCGGTTTTTATTTCCTCCCCCAAGAGGTCTACCGGTATGGAGATATCCCTTACGAGGACTTTACCGCAGTAGGCGGAAGCCGGATAGAGGACGTGCCCGTATTTGGGAAGGGCGAAAGTCACCGTTATATCCGCCTTTATTACAGGCTCTACAACCTCCCCGCTATCGGAGGATATCCCGCTCGGTATATCGACCGCCACAATAGGTTTTCCCGAGGCGTTTACCTTTTTGATAACCTCCGCCCAACGCCCTTTAACGGGGGGTTTAAAACCGGTCCCAAAAATGGCATCTATTATTAAATCGAAATCCTCCAAAGGTGGGAGTTCCTTTACAAACCTTACACCCACTTTGCGGGCTATGTTGAACTGAACCCTGCAATCGTCCTTTAAATCCTCTTCCCCGTAGGGGAGGTAAACGGTTATATCCCTCCTATTTCGGATTTTTAAAATCCTTCCAGCCGCTATACCGTCTCCCCCGTTGTTCCCTTTACCGGCGAGCACAAGGATTTTTCTCGCATTGGGGAAGAACTTCACCACCGCGTTGGCAACACCTCTGGCGGCGTTTTCCATCAGAACGAGGGAGGGGATACCTATATCCTCTATAGTGGTGCGGTCGAGCTCCTGCATCTGTTTCGAGGTAACGAGCTTCATAAGGTTTGAATTTTGCGACGTTTCTTTTCAAAAAAAGACACTTGCCGCCTTCGGCGGGTTTGTATAATAATTAGTTTTGGTTGGGGGCGTAGCTCAACTGGATAGAGCGCGGGACTACGGATCCCGAGGTTGCGGGTTCGACTCCCGCCGCCCTC
>CAZNBH010000014.1:0-11676 GCA_964571355.1 uncultured Aquifex sp. | reverse complement strand
TTATTACGCTATCGGTGTCGAGCCTGTTAATCGAGGTTCTAACGACGTATATGAGGGAAATTGCCCCCGCAAGGGAGCCGATTAAGGCGGCGAAGGGTAGCCCTTCGCCTAACAACAAAAGGGTTAGGGGAATCACAAACAGAACCGCAAGAACGGGAATAAGCCAAAAACTCAAATTTTCAACCGGTTTGTTAAAAATTTTTGAAAGCTCGGCAAAAAGCCAGGAATAGAAGGGAACGGTGGGTGGATATTTTGGGTAATCGGGAACAAACCTTAATTTGTCCTCCCCGTTGGGCTTAAAAACCCCCTTTTTGTAATCCTCCGCGTATCGTGCGAATAAATAGGAGTCGTAGGCTGTAAAAATAGGTCTTCCGTTTACGAAAAACTCCTTCTTATGGGCTTCCCAAAAGGGTATTGCCTGGTATCGGGATTGCAATCCTAGAAAAACGGGAATAGCTATTAATATAAAGGGAATGAGAAACCTTTTTAGAATCATAAAGCAAAAATACTACCCTTTTTTGGAAATTTTTAAAGCCCTTTCCCTTATAGGGTTCTTTTTGTTCGGTTTTTTTTACCTTTCGAGGTTTTACGGGTTACCCCTCTTTCCAACAACCGAGGTTGAGGAGCTCTTGCTCGTTACCTTTGTGGGTTTTTTGTTCCTATCGTGGCTTTTTGGGGAGAGGAAACGGAGTTTTTTGGTCTTTTCCTACTTTGGAACATTTTTAATAATAGGTTTGTCACTTATTTCGAGGGATTATTTGCTACTACCGAGGGTTTTAACACCGGTTTTATTCACCTATTTGAGTTTGTTGTTGTTCAAATCTCCCGAGGAACTAAAGAGGGAACGGGAAAAGAGGGAAAAACAACTGTTGGAAGAGCGTTTAAGCGTCCTAAAGGAGAAGGTCGAATTTTACAGGGAGGAACTCCAAAAGTTTGAAAACGAGTACCAAAAGCTCCTGGAGGAAAAGGAAAACCTCGAAAAGCTTTACGGAGAGCTGAAGGTTGAGGAACTCAAAAAGTTGCTCGAAGAACGGGAAAAACAGTTGGAGGATTACGAGAGAAAGATACGGGAAACGGAGGAGAAACTCGAACAGCTCAGACAAAACAACCGCGAGCTTTGGGAACTGCTCGAACATTCTCTGGGCGAAGATAGCTCCGAAGGCAAAAAAAGAAAAGAAATAGCCCGCCTACGGCGGGAGGTGAGGAGTTTAAAAAAGGAGGTTCAAAGGGTTAAGAAAGCCCTGCAAGAGTGCGAGGATTCCAAGGAGCTAACGGTTCTCGAAAACGAGGAGCTTAAAAAACGTCTTGAAGAAACCGCGAAAGCTTACGAGGATTTAAAGGAAAAGTACGAGCTTAAAAAGGAAGAGCTAAACAAATGCTTAAACCTCTACGAAAAAGATTTGGGGTATTACCTCCAACTACTGTTGGACAAAGTTGTTTTAACACCTATGGCGTTATCCGACTTGAATAACCTCTCCAAAGGGGTAAAGCAGAGCTTTATCAAATACCTCAAAAAGTTGGAGAACATCGACCCCCAAGTGGGAAAATTCGAAACAATTACCATTGGGAAGGAAAAAATTTTCAAAGACCGCTTTTCGGGAGGTAGGGTTTACTTTACCATCGAAGGGGGAAAAATCCACGTGAAAGGAATCCTCGAAGGGGAAGACGATAAGAAAAAGGACCTCTTTATCAGGCAGAGGTTTACTTAAAGAACCTGTAGAGGTAATAGTTCAAATAGCGACCGTCGAAGAAAAAGAGGGGATTTGCCGCATAGCCCCAGATAAGGGTTCCAAAGTGCAAGTGGTCCCCGAGGGCTAAGCCGGTCGTATCGGTATGCCCGATAACCTGCCCCTTTTTAACGAAGTCTCCAACCTTTACGGCAAAGTCGTTTAGGTGGGCGTAGAGGGTAATAATTCCAAAGCCGTGGTCTATAAGGATAACGTTGCCGTAAATCTTTAGCCGACCGGTGAATATAACCCTCCCGTCGTTTGCCGCTACTACGGGGGCGTGCCTGTACTTTGCCAAATCGAGTCCCTTGTGGATGGATTGACTAATCAATTTCCCGTTGTAGTAATAGTAACGGTGCTCCCCGTAGCGGGCGGTGGGTTTACTCCCCGGAAGTTGTAAAAACCTCCCCTTGGCGTAAAGTTTGTCGGAGCTCACCTGCGAGAGTTCCACCAATTTGGTTTCATCCTCTTTGCGGAATACCTCGTTTATAACCTTAAACTGCTCGACTAAGTTCCCCGGTTTGTCGAAGAATTTCAAAACAATCCTTTCGAGGGTTTCTTTGGATAGTTTCATATCCACCTTGGGGAACTTTTTTAGCCTTACCAAAATGGGGAGAAATTTCTCCGAACGGTTCCCCGCGAGGTCGGTAGCCTCTATATAGTACCTTTCGGGGGATTTCAACAAAAACAGGGGAGCCGTTATAACGGTTTTGTAGGTGTTGTTTCCCACCGGTAGGAGGGGAAATTTTGCATTTCCGAGCTTTACGTAGATATCCTCGACCGGTTCGGAGACCTTTACCTCCAAAACCCCCGGTTCGCCGATTATAAGCCTGTGGGGTTTGTGCAAAACCTCCACGTGGGGAGGGGTTAGGTCTACCTTTATAGGTTCTCGGAAAATAACCTCATCCCTTAAGGGGAGGTGGATTTTTGCTATAACCTCGGCGGGACCGTCTTTAAAACCGACCTCTTGAGGTTTCACTATCAGCGTATCCTCCACGTTGGCTATTGGACCTTTGTATAGGGTAATCCGCTTACCGTTTTGTTCTATATAAACCTCCAACGAGCCGAAGGGAAGTTCCCAATTGGTGGAAATCTTTAAGGTAAGCGGTTCCTCCCTCGAGAGGAGTTTTGCACTTTGGGGGATTTCCACCTTTACATCGACGCTTTTAACGATGTAATAAAACCCTCCGAGGAGGATAAAAAAGGCAATAGCAAGGGACGAAAGCAACAACTTCCGCATTTCGGCTAATTATCTTAAAACCCCAAAAAGGGTTTTCTAAAATTAAGGTATGGACTACCTAACCCCGGAACAGATAGAGGAACTAAAACAGCTCCTCCTCCAAAGGAGGGAAGAGGTTTTAAAGAGGATAAAACGCTTCGTGGAGGGGGAAGTTTTTAACGTACCTTCGGAGGTCGAGGACGAAATAGACTTCGCCAACAGGGAGGCTGAAAGGGAACAACTGCTCCGTTTGAGGGAAAGGGAGACCAAATACCTCCATAAGGTGGAGTACGCCCTAAGAAAAATTGAGGAGGGAACCTACGGAATTTGCGAAAACTGCGGGGGACCCATAGGTTACGAAAGGCTAAAGGCGAGACCGGTGGCGGTTTTCTGCATAAAGTGCAAAACGATGCTCGAGGCGGAGGAGGAGGACTAAAACCACTCCACCGAAATACCGCTTTCCCTTAGGAGTTGGGCGGTAAGCCCTTGTTCCCCGCAGGAGGGGCTTTTGGACTTTAAAAAGGCTTTTTTTACCCCAAACCGCCTCGCCTTGTTGAGGGCTTTTAAAGCCCCCACCCTGAAAAAGGGGGTCACATCCCTACGGGTAAAGTTTGTTATAACCCTATCCCCTTCGCGGGTGGCCGGTTCCCTCGGCGTTGGAAGTCCCCCCTCCACCTCGGGGCAGATGGGGATAACCTCGAAGTCCTTTAACAGCTTTAACAGCCGTTCGTTTTTTTTGTTTTTGCCGTCGTAGCGACAGTTTTGCCCCAGCAGGCAGGCGCTCACCAAAACCTTTTCCCCCATAAGAAAAAACCTATGCCCGCCTTCGGCGGGGTTTAAACTTTTTAGGAATTGTGAGGGGACGATTTACCATTTTGGGAACCTCCTCCGCCATACCCACCAAGGAGAGGAACCACCCGGCGGTTTACTTCCAATTCGGGAGCGATGGCTTCCTATTCGACTGCGGGGAGGGAACCCAAAGGCAACTGCAATTGGCGGGTATTTCCTTTTTCGGGATAGACAAAATCTTTATTACCCACCTCCACGGGGACCACGTTTTGGGGTTACCCGGGTTGTTGCAAACGTTGGACTTCCACGACAAGGGGTATGTCGAGATTTACGGACCCAAAGGGGTTAAAGATTTGGTCGAGCTCTCCACCACGAGGTGTTTTTACATAAACACCGAGGACATGGAGGTTAAAACCTTTGAAGTAGAGGCTTCCCCTGAGGGGACTTTTACCATTTTGGAAACGGATACCTATAGGGTTTTGGGCGCAAAAATGCTCCATTCGGTGGAGTGCTTCGGCTACGCCTTCGAGGAAAGGGAGAGGTTCAAATTCGACAAAAACCTCGTAAGGGAACTCGGTTTAAAGGCAAACCACTTTAAGGAACTAAAGGAAAGGGGCTATACCACCGTTGGGGGAAGGGTTTTTAAAAAGGAGGAGTTGGGAACCTACCAAAGGGGTTTTAAGTTCGTATACATCACCGACACCTATTACACCGAAAACATTTTCCCCTTGGCGGAAAACGCCGATTATCTAATCCTCGAGTGTACCTTTTTCAACGAAGAGGACCTCGCAAGGGAAACGAAACACCTCTCCTTTACCATTTTTGCGAGGGATATATACCCCCGCCTCAAGGAGCTAAACGTTAAAAATATCTACCTAACCCACTTCAGCCGACGATATAAGGATTTAACACCCTTCGAGGAGGGGATTAAGAGGTATAAAATGGAAAATGTATTCCTGGCAAGGGACTTTCTAACCGTCGAGTTTTGATAATGGACAAGGTCTCCCAAAAGTTTTTCAAGGCTATAAGGGATTTCGACCTTATAGGGGAAGGGGATAAAGTTCTGGTAGCCCTTTCGGGGGGTGCGGATAGCACCCTACTCCTCTTTTTGTTGAAGGAATTCTCCAACCTATTGGGGATAAAAAGGTTAAAGGCTGTTCATATAAACCACCTGATAAGGGAAACAGCCTTTAGGGACGAGGAGATTTGCAAGGAGCTATCGCAACGGTTGGGCGTTGAACTCGAAATTAGGCGCTTCGACGTAAAAAAATACGCCAAGGTTAAAGGGCTATCCCTCGAGGAGGCGGGAAGGGAGGTTCGATACAAAATCCTCGAGGAGATAAGGGAAAGGGAAGGCTTTACCAAAATAGCCACCGCCCACCACGCCGACGACCTCATAGAGACCCAGCTCCTGTTTTACTCTCGGGGTAGCGGATTGGAGGGGTTGGAGGGTTTCCCGCCGAAGGCGGGCGTTGTGATTAGACCACTTTACTATCTCACGAAGGGGGAGATATACGAAGCGGTGAAACGGTTGGGTTTACCCTACGCCGAGGACGAGACCAACAGAGATGTAAATATCCCCCGCAATAGGATAAGGCACAACGTGGTTCCCCAGCTTAGGGTGATAAACCCCTCCTTGGAGGATAGCGCCCTCCGATTGGCGGAAATTCTAAGGGAGGAAAACCTATTTTGGGAAAAACACACCCAAAAACTCCTAAGGGAAATCGTGGAAGGGAATGTTTTAAACCTCAAAAGGTTCAGAGATTTGACGGTAGCCGAACAGAGGAGGGTTTTAAAAAAGCTTTTCCCCCAAAGGGGTTTCGAGTTTGTGGAGGCCCTTAGGAGGTTTGCCCTTTCGGAAAAACCCCGTATGGAGCTTGCGGGGATTTACTTCCACAAGGAGGGGGATTATTTAAAAATTTCCAATCCACCGGAAGGGGTAAAGCCCTACTCCTACTTTTTGCCCCTCGGGGGGGAGGTGTACGTGGAGGAGGCCGGTTACCTCTTGAGGTGTAGGGTTGTAAAGCTCCGCTCGGTGGAGGAGCTGATTAACAAACCCAAAAATGTCGAGTACTTTCAGTTTGAAAGTCCCCCCGAGGGTTTTATAGTTAGAAACCGCCGAAAAGGGGATAGGTTTGTTCCCTTCGGACGGAAAAAGGAGGTAAAGCTGAAGGATTTCCTGATAAAGGAAAAAATACCGTTCCACTTGAGGGACAAAATACCTCTACTTACACTTGCCAACCAAATCTTATGGATTGTGGGGGTTAGAAGGGGTAATTTTTTTGCGGTAAAGGATTTAAATAAAGAGGTTGTGGAGGTGGTATATGAACAATCTAATTAAAGGTATATTTATCTGGCTCGCCATTTTCGGCTTTTTGGTAATAGTTTTCTCCTTTGCGGAAAAACCTATAAAACAGGAATTGCAAACCTCGGTCGAAACCCCCTTTAGCACCTTCGTGGAACTCGTAGAGGAAGGAAAGATAAAAGAGGTAACCATAAAGGGGAACGAAATAGTGGCCGTTACCAAAGATGGGCAGGTGATAAAAACGGTAGCCCCCTCCAATTACAGTAAGCTTTACGATGAACTCCTAAAAAAGGAGGTAAAGGTTAAAGTCGAACCCCAAAGCGACAACGGTTGGCTCCGCGCATTGGTCGGTTGGCTTCCCATACTCCTCTTTATAGGGTTGTGGTTTTTGATGCTCCGAGGCCTCGGCGGTGGAGGTGGGGGTGCCGGAAGGGCTTTTACCTTCGGCAAGAGCAGGGCTAAGGTCTACATAAACGAAAAACCGCAGGTAACCTTTAAGGATGTTGCGGGCATAGACGAGGTAAAGGAAGAGGTTAAGGAAATAATCGACTACCTCAAAAATCCCGAAAAGTACAAAAGGCTCGGTGGAAGACCCCCCAAGGGGATATTGCTCTACGGAGAACCCGGGGTGGGTAAAACCCTCTTGGCAAAGGCTATAGCGGGGGAGGCAAACGTTCCATTCATTTCGGTGAGCGGTTCCGATTTCGTCGAGATGTTCGTCGGTGTAGGTGCTGCAAGGGTTAGGGACTTGTTCGAGACGGCCAAAAAGCACGCCCCGTGCATTATCTTCATAGACGAGCTCGACGCGCTCGGTAGGGCGAGGGGAGCCGGCATACCCGGAGGCGGGAACGAGGAGAGGGAGCAAACCCTAAACCAACTGCTCGTCGAAATGGACGGTTTCGATAGTTCGAGCGGAATAGTGGTGATTGGTGCAACCAACCGCCCCGACATATTGGACAGGGCGTTGCTCCGTCCCGGGAGGTTCGACAGACAGATTTACGTCCCCAAACCCGACATAAAGGGGCGTTACGAAATCCTAAAGGTTCACGCGAAAAACAAAAAGCTAGCCCCCGACGTTGACCTATGGGTTGTCGCAAAGGCTACCCCCGGCTTTACCGGTGCCGACCTCGAAAACCTCCTAAACGAAGCGGCACTGCTCGCCGCGAGGAAGAACAAGGATGCCATAACGATGGAGGAAATCGAAGAGGCTATAGACCGTGTAATGATAGGTCTCGAAAGGAAAGGGGTGGTGATTACCGATAAGGAGAAAAGGAAAATAGCCCTTCACGAACTCGGTCACGCGATGATGACCCTGATGAGCGAAAACGCCGAACCCCTCCACAAGGTGACCATCATACCGAGGGGTATGGCTTTGGGGGTAACCCAACAGCTCCCCATTTCCGATAAGCACATCTACGACAAAAAGGAGCTCCTCGACCGAATCCTCGTTATGCTCGGCGGTAGGGCTGCCGAAGAGGTCTTTTACGGAAAGGAGGGGATAACCACCGGTGCCGAAAACGACCTCCAGAGGGCTACCGACCTCGCCTACAGGATGATTTCCCTCTGGGGTATGAGCGACAAAATAGGACCCGTTTCGGTAAGCCGTATTTCGAATCCCTTCCTCGGCGGGGGTGTTCAATCGGTGGAGATAAGTCCAGACCTCGCGAGGGAAATAGACGAAGAGGTTCAAAGATTGCTAACCACCCTCTACGAGAAGGCTAAAAAGATATTGGAGGAAAACAAAGAAGCCATATTAAAGGTCGCCGAAAAGTTGGTGGAAAAGGAAACCCTTACCTGCAAGGAGGTTGTAGAAATCCTCGAACAGTACGGGGTAGAGGTTAAAAACAAATGTCGAGACGAGGACGAGCTTAAGAAAAAAGTTCTCGAAGAGGAAAAGAAGGAGGAAAACCGTCAAGAGGAGGAGAAGAAAGAGGAGGAACCCAAAAAGGAGGAGGAAGGAAAGAAAATCCCCCTTTTGGGGAAAATCCTTAAAAAGGATTAACCCTTAGGGGATTTCTATCTCCCTTTCTATTACCGTGTACCTTTTTCCGCCCAATCTTCCCACCACACCTTTAGAGCTTTCCAAGAGTTTGGGGTCGTAGTGGAAGGCAACCACCCTACCTATTACCAAATCCATAGGGGTATCGCCTATTTCTATAACCTTGTAAAGTTTGCACTCCAAAGCGGCTTTTACCCCCTTTATACGGGGAGGTTTTACAACCTCCGAGGGTTCGAGATCGAGACCGAGGGCTTCAACCTCGCTAACATCGGGTGGGAAGTCCTGCCCACTTTTTACCATAGCCTCCAGAAATTCTTCGGTTACGAGGTTTACAACAAACTCGCCGCTTTCGCGGATATTTCTCCCCGTGTCCTTGGGGGAACCGTCCTTTCTCTTTCCTACCGAGACCATTATCAGGGGCGGTTTGGTGGTAATCCCGTTGTAAAAGCTAAAGGGGGCTAAATTAACAACCCCTTCGGGGGAAAGGGTAGTAATCCAAGCGATTGGACGGGGAACGATGAGGCTAAACATTAAACGGGCTATTTGCCTTTTGTCCACCTCGGGGGAAACGATGAGTCTTTCCATAGTAAAACATAATCCCTATGAAGGTAAAAATAACCCCAAGGGACGCCCTTATTTTGGTGGATATACAAAAGGATTTCCTCCCCGGAGGGGCTTTGCCCGTTCCCGAAGGGGATAAAGTTATAGAACCCGCCAATAAATACATAGAGTTATTCCAAAAGGCGGGGGCGCCAATATTTGCCACCAGGGACTGGCATCCCCCAAACCATATCTCCTTTAAGGAAAACGGCGGGCTTTGGCCACCTCATTGCGTTCAAAACACCGAGGGGGCTAAATTTGCCGAAGGTCTAAAGCTCCCGCCCGAAACCTTTATTATCAACAAAGGGGATAGACCGGAATTCGACGCCTACAGCGGTTTCCAGGGAACATTGCTAGAGTCCCTCCTAAGGGAAAGGGGGGTTAGGAGGATTTTTGTGGGGGGATTGGCGACCGATTACTGCGTTTTAAATACCGTTTTGGGTGGTCTCAACTTGGGCTTTCAGGTCTTTTGGCTATCCGACGCCTCCAAGGGGATAACCCCCGAGGGGGAAAGAAAAGCCGAGGAAAGAATGCTAACAGAGGGGGCGATAAAAATAACTTTATCCGATATAGGTTAACAATTTTGTTAACCCATTGAGGAAAGGTTTTCCTTGCAAACCCCTAAAAGGTTATGATATAGTTTAGAAACCGAAAATTTTTAGGGAGGTTTAACATGCCCAAATACACCCCCGAAGAGGTTCTCGCCCAAATAAAGGAGCTCGGAATTAAGTTTGTAGACTTGAGATTTTCCGACCCCTTCGGTCAATGGCAACACCTCACCATTCCCGCCGAAGAGCTCACCTTGGACACCTTTGAAAACGGTAGGGGTTTCGACGGTTCCTCCATAAGGGGTTGGCAGTCCATTAACGAGTCCGATATGCTCGCAAAACCCGACCCCGATACCTTCTTCGTGGACCCGTTTATACCCGACACCGCGGTATTAATTTGCGACATCTACGACCCCGTTACCGGGGAGAGGTATAAAAGGGATACCAGATATATAGCCCAAAAGGCGGAAAAATACCTCAAAGAGAGTGGGGTGGGTGACACCGCATATTTCGGACCCGAAGCCGAGTTCTTCATATTCGACAGCGTTGCCTTCGAAGTGGGACCTAACTACGCCTATTGGAGGGTCGACAGCGAAGAAGGTTGGTGGAATAGGGGCGTAGACGGAACCGGCTACAAGATACCCAATAAGAGGGGTTACTTCCCCGCACCTCCGCTGGACAAGACTATGGAACTCAGGAACGAAATGGTTGAAATCCTCGAACAGCTCGGCATCACCGTAGAGCTCCACCACCACGAGGTTGCAACCGCCGGTCAGGCAGAAATCGACATAAGGTACGATAGCCTTTTAAGCCAAGCCGATAAGCTCTTTAAATACAAATACGTCGTTAGAAACGTAGCCGCCCGCCACGGGAAATACGCGACCTTTATGGCAAAGGTTCTCCCCAACGATAACGGTTCGGGAATGCACACCCACTTCTCGATTTGGAAAAACGGCGAAAATATGTTCGCCGGAAGCGGCTACGCCGGACTTTCCGAAGTAGCCCTATGGGCTATTGGCGGTATCATCAAACACGGAAGGGCTATTGCCGCGTTTACCAACCCCACAATTAACTCCTATCACAGGTTGGTTCCCGGATTCGAGGCTCCCGTAAGGCTCGCCTACTCGGCGAGAAACCGCTCCGCCGCTATCAGGATACCTATGTACTCCCAAAACCCCAAAGCTAAGAGAATCGAGGTTAGGTTCCCCGACGCAACCTCCAACCCCTACTTGGCGTTTGCGGCAATACTAATGGCAGCCCTCGACGGTATAGAAAACCGCATCGACCCCGGCGAACCCTTCGATAAAGATATTTACTCCCTACCTCCCGAAGAGCTCGCGGGAATACCCACCTTGCCCGGTTCGTTGGAAGAAGCCCTCAAAGCCCTCGAGGAGGATTACGAATTCCTCCTAAAAGGGGATGTATTTACCGAAGACTTCATCGAACTCTGGATAGAGAGCAAGCGCGCCGAAATCGACGCGTTGAGATTTACCCCTCACCCTCTCGAGTTCGAACTCTACTTCGACATTTAAGGTTTTCCTCTTTTTTTCCTTTTCCCTCTCGGTATCCAATTCCCTTTAACCTTGACAGTTGATAATCATCCTATAAATTCCCCTTATAGGAATCTTATAAAGGAGGATACCGATGAGGGATTTGTTCGAAAAAATCGTCGAAAGTATCGATAAAGAGGCAAAGCACTTCGAGCATATAGAGAAGGAACTCCGCCAACTCATTCAACAATACGAGGAACTAACCGCCGAAAAGAACGAAATCGAGGCTAAGCTCACCAATCTCGAAAAGGAAATTCTCGAAGTTTCGAGGCAAATAAAGGAATTGGAGCACGAATACAACGAATTAAGGCACAAGTTGAGGAAAAACAAGCTGGCGATGCAACAGGCCGACAGTCCCCGCGAATACGAAAGGCTCGCCGAAACGAGGAAAAAACTCCTCGAAAAAATGGCTCAGGTTTCCGAACAATTGCAGGAGTTGAGGAAAAGGTACAACGACCTCAAGGCGGAGGAATACGACCTATCCGACCGTTTGGAGGAGGTGGAAAAGGAACTCGACAAGGTGAGGAGAAAAATCGAAATCCACTTAAGGGAACTAAAGCACTACGCCACCGAGGTGGTCAGAAGAATAGACCAATTTGCGGAAAAGTTCCACTTAAGGGTCTAAATTTGCCCTTTCGATGGTTACAAGACCGGGAATTATTTCCCTTAGTCGGTCTTGCCTTTCCTTAAATTTCCCGTAGGTGGTAAAAATTTCCACGACCACCGGAAGGTCTAAGGATTCTATCACTATATCCTCGGAAGCGGTGCCGTCGGTTCCGTAGCCGGCTATCCCCCTAATTGCGGTAAAGCCCTCAAACCCGAGCTCCACCAGCTTGTTAAGGTTATCCACAAGCCCGCTTTCGCGGGTAAAAATCCTAACCAAAACCGTTTCATCATCCCGATAGGGCATAAAGCCCATTTTAAACTTTGCAAATGGAA
>CAZNBH010000013.1:0-12046 GCA_964571355.1 uncultured Aquifex sp. | reverse complement strand
AACAAAGACCTAAAAGGGTTTTTTTGAACATAACAAACTTGTATAGTTTAAGGGGCTAAATTTTCACCTTATGGCGATATACACCTACCACTACCGCTATAAGGTCAACGTCCCCTTTGACGAGAGACAGGTGTACGACCCCCCGACCAATCCACTTTTAGCCCGATTTACCGAAGTTTTGTGGTTTGGAAGGGACGACGAGGGGTGGTGCGTTTATAGACGAGACCCGTGGACGGGCGAAAAGGTTCGGATAGATTTCGAGCCCCCTTTACAGCTTTGGTAGGCAAGTTATTTTTAAACCTTATGGGTGTAAAGCTAACCTTTATAGGGCACGCAACCTGGCTTATAGAGGGTTCCAAAAGGGTTTTAATCGACCCCTTTATAGCCTCCAATCCCCAAGCCCAAGAGGCGGGTATTAAGTTGGAGGACCTCCTCGACAAGGTCGACGTTGTTGTAATCACCCACGGGCACTTCGACCACATAGAGAACGCCCTCGATTTCGGTAAAAGGGGTATTCCCGTGGTCGGGCTCTTCGAGGTAGCCCAATACCTATCGGCAAAGGGTGCATCCAACACCGTAGGCTGCAACATCGGCGGATGGTTTGAGGTCGAAGGGGTAAAAATGGTTTACACCCCCGCGGTTCACTCGAGCTCCCTTATAAAGGAGGACGGCGAGCCCATCTACTTGGGAAATCCCGCGGGTGTGGTCGTGGAGTTGGACGGCGTTAGGGTCTACCACACCGGTGACACCGCAGTTTTCGGCGATATGGCTCTAATCGGAGAACTCTACAAACCCGACGTTATGCTCCTACCCATAGGTAGCCTCTTTACTATGGGCATTCCCGAGGCTGTTAAAGCCGTTGAACTTGTCAAACCCAAGATTGCCATCCCCATGCACTACAACACATGGCCTCCTATAGCCCAAAACCCCGAGGAGTTCAAAAAGGCGGTTGAGGAGGCTTGCCTCGATACCGAGGTGCTAATCGTAAAACCGGGTGAGACGGTCGAAATAAACCTGTAAACCTTTTCTCCCTTGCATTTTTTCAAATTTTGCGAAAATTCTAAGTTAAGATTAAGCTTAAGCCTTAGGGAGGTGAGCACGAGATGACCAAAGCGGAATTGATAGCAAGAGCCGCCGAAAAGGCGGGCGTTTCTAAAAAACAGGCCGACCGTTGCCTAAAGGCTTTTATCGAGGTTATCACCGACGCCCTCCAAAAGGGTGAAAAAATAGCCATCCCCGGGTTCGGTATATTCTCGGTAAAGGAAAGGGCTGCCCGTAAGGGAAGGAACCCCAGAACCGGGGAAATCATAGAAATCCCCGCCCGCAAGGTGGTTCACTTCAAACCCGCAAAACAGCTAAGGGACCTAATCAAATAATCCGTTCCCCTTTCGGGTTCTTTTAAAATTTCCAACCTTGTGGAGTTAAAACCCTGCTATTGGGATAACACCAAACCCATCGAGGAAAAGTTAAACTTCGAAAACCCTTTGGTGGAAATAGGTTTCGGAAATGGTGATTTCACCCTTTGGTTGGCACAAAGGTTTAAGGAAAACCCCGTTCTGGCTGTCGACAAGTGGCACCCCGGTGTTAGGGCTCTAATCCACAAGTGTTTACCCAAAAAACTTAAAAACCTTTACGTGTTCAACCTCGACGCAAACCTCTTTGTGGAATACCTTCTAAAACCTAACCAAGTAAGGGCTTTTTACTTCAACTACCCCGACCCGTTTTTTAAAAAGAGGGACATAAAGAGGAGGCTATTGAAAACCGAGTTCCTCAAATGGGTAGCCTTTAAGTTAAAGGAAGGTGGTAAGGTTTACATCAGAACCGACATTCCCGATTACTACGGATACATATTGGAGCAACTCGAGCCCCTTCGGGGGATTTTCGAACTTTATAGGGAGTTCGACGAAGAGCTCCCCTCCACAAAGTACGAGCTAAAAGCCCTCAAGGAGGGGAGAAAGCCTTTAAAACTTATGCTCGTAAAGGTAAGAAATCCCGAAGATATCACCGACAGGGAGGTTGAAAAGTTGAGGGCTCTCAAATTGGAAAGTTACAACCTCGGAAACCTAAGGAGGGGTGACGAATACAAGGACCCGCGGGGGTATTTCCTAAAGGTGGAAAACACCTACAGGGGGGAAAACGTCGACCTCGTTGAGACCTACGTGGGTGAGGAGGGTTTTTACCAACACGTGTTCATAGGAATTTTCAAAACCAAAGAGGGGAACTACGTGATAAAACCGAAATCCTTCGCGGTGGGGGTCAGGAGCCTATCCTGGGCGGTGGAAAAGTTAGCCCAAATCCTCTCCGAACAAGGGGGGTAAAACCTTTAAAAACCCCTCCTTCCCCCCCAAAACGGAGCGGATAAAAAAAACGTGCGAGGGTTTGTTCTTATTGGGGTAGACCAATTGGAGTTCCTTCGGTTGGAATTTGAACCTCCTAAGGTCGCAAAGGATTTTGTCCAACCGTTGGGTTTCGAACATAAAAAAGAAACTTTTGGAGGACTTTAGGAGGTATTTCGCCCCCCTTAGGAAGTCCAAATAGGTGGTTTCCACCTCGTAGTTTGCCTTTATGTAAACCTCCCCCTTGGAGGTTTCGGGGGTTAGGTATTCCTTCCTCCAAAAGGGTGGGTTCGAATAGACGGCGTCCGCTATTTGGGGTTTTAGGCATTTTTCTATCCGCCTAACGTCGCACAAAAGGGGTTTAACGTTTTTAACCCCGTTCAGTTGGAGGTTTTTTACCAAGAGGTCGTACAACTCCCTTTGGTATTCGACCGCTATTATTTCCGTTTGGGGGTATCGCTTTGCCAAAATTACCGTTCCCAAACCGAAACCGGCGCCGAGTTCCACCGCCACCCCCTTTTTGGGGAGCTTTACAAAGTTGAAAAACAGAACGTTGTCGGAGGATATTTTGAACTCCGATTGGTAAAAAAGGTAATTCCCGAACCTTACCGGTTGCATAATTTTGCCCCTTACGGGTATGGAGAGAAAGGATTTTATCCCCGTCGAGCTCTTCGACTACGAGCTCCCCGAGGGGCTTATAGCGAAATACCCAATAGAACCGCGCGACCACGCGCGGCTTATGGTTTTAAACAGAAAAACCCAAGAGATTAAGCACGACTTTTTTTACAACCTGCCCGACTACCTAAGTGAGGGAGACCTCCTTATCCTCAACGATACGAAGGTTATACCCGCCCGCTTGCTCGGCAAAAAGCCCACCGGGGGTAGGGTGGAGGTTTTGTTAAACAGGAAACTTCCGGAGGAAAACCGTTGGCACGCCCTAATAGGGGGTAAAAAGATTAAACCGAACCTCTTGGTGGAGATAGCCCCCGACCTCCACGTAAGGGTGATAAGGCAGGTTGAGGGTCCCCTTTTCGAGGTGGAGCTCCTCTCCCCCGATGGGGATGTAATGGAGAAGGTTTACCGCTACGGGAAAATACCAATTCCCCCCTACCTCGAAAGGGAGGAAGAGCCGATAGACCGCTACAGGTATCAGACCGTCTTTGCCCGCAAGGAGGGTTCGGTCGCCGCTCCGACCGCCAGCCTCCACTTCACCGAAAGGGTGTTCGAAAAACTCCACCAAAAGGGGGTAAAAATAGCCTTTGTAACCCTCCACGTGGGTCTTGGAACCTTTAAACCTATAAAGGTGGAAAACGTTTTGGAACACAAGGTGGACCCCGAGTATATAGAAGTCCCCCCCGAAACGGTGGAGGCTGTAAAGGAGACCAAAAGAAACCTCAAAAGGGTTATAGCTGTTGGAACGACCTCCACGAGGACCTTGGAAACCATCGCCACCCTCGCGGTGGAGGGGTGGGAAAAGAACAACCGCAAAGGGGATTGGATTGAGTATTTAAAACCCTACAGGGGGTTTACAGACCTGTACATCCACCCCCTTTACAGGTTCAAATTGGTCGACGGGATGGTTACCAATTTCCACCTCCCGAAGAGTTCCCTTTTGGTTTTGGTCTCCACCTTTGCGGGAAGGGAGTTTATTCTCAGAGCTTACCGCGAGGCGGTTGAGAAAAAATACCGCTTTTACTCTTACGGCGATGCAATGCTTATTCTTTAAAATAAACTTCCAATGGATATAGTCCTCATAATAGCGGGGGTTGGTGTCGGTATTGCCGTAGTAGGGGGAGGTTTACTACTCCTAAGGGGTAAAAAAGGCGGCACCGCCCCCGCCAAGGCTCGGGAGGAGGAGGAGTACGAAATAATAGAGGAGGAGGCACCCATCCCCTCCATTTCGGTGGAGGAGGAGAGCGAAGAGGGCTGCCCCGAAAAGGTAAAACAGCAACTCCTCGAAACCCAGCAGAGGTTGTTCAAAGATGCCCACAAAATCTATTTGGTAATAAATAACCTTTTGAAAAACAAGCAGGTTTCCCCCGCCTTGAAGAAGGAGCTCGATACCTTTATAAGGTCTTACAACCGTCTAAAGGAGATGGAAGAGGAGATAAACGTCTACCCCTTCGCCGATTGCGACCAGGTTTTTAAGTTGAAGTTCGACTTTTACAGCAAGCTTATAAAGGAAACCGCCCAAAAAATAATGGTTCTCGCCAAAAAGTCCTAAATTAATTCCCCTTAATGTTCCTAAAAATAGCCTTCAGGTACCTTTTCGGGGGAAGGTTTACCACAAAATTCCTGACGTTGATATCCTTTTTGGGGATTTTTCTGGCAACGGCGGCGTTACTTATCACCATAGGGGTTATGAACGGTTTCGAAAAATCGGTAAGGGATAACCTCCTAAAATACCTCCCCCACGTGGTCGTGTTTGTAGGGGACCAAAAGGAGGCTCAAAAACTCTCCTCCGAACTCGAGGTGGAATTTCCAAAAGATATAGAGCGCACCTATTGGTACGCATCTTTTGGTCTAATCCTCCAAAGGGGGGAAAACCTATCGGAGGCCACCGTTTACGGGATGGAGATGCCCACCCTTGAAAGGTTTCTAAAGGAAAGGGGAAAACTCGTAGAGGGAAATCTTTCCAACAAAACCCTTATTTTGGGCGAAATTCTGGCGACCAAGTTGGGGATTTTCGAAGTTCCCAAGAGTCTTACCGCCATAAGCCCCTTTGCGAAAAGAACCCCCATAGGTTTTTTCCCCCTTATGAAAACCCTCGAGGCGGGAGCCATCTTTAGAAGCGGCTACTACCCTTACGACAGCGCCGCCTTCGGCGATTACCGATTTTTGAAAAAAAACTTTGCCCCTTCGGGGTATTATGTGGTTGTCGAGCTAAAAAACCCCTACAAAGCCCAAACCTTTAAAGAAAGGTTGGAAAAAAAGCACCCCTACTTTTACGCCACCACGTGGGTGGATACCAATAAGGACTTTTTCAACGCCTTAAAGCTCGAAAAACTCGGCATGTTTTTGGTCGTTTCCCTAATTACGGTGGTTTCCGCCTTCAACATTACCGCCTTACTCCTCACGAAGGTTAAGGAGCTCTCGAAGGACTTTGCGGTGTTTAGGGCTTTCGGCCTCGGAAGGGGATTTATCTTTTCGATAGTTATCTCCATTGGGGGAACGATAGGGGTATTCGGTTCCCTTTTGGGGGTGGTTTTCTCCCTTCTCGCCTCCTTTGTGGTGAACAAGTACAAACTTATAAAGGTTCCCGCCGATGTTTACCTCACACCTTACCTCCCCATAGTGTTCGGTTGGAAGGAAATCCTATTGGTGTTTCTATTTGTGGTTACCTTTTCCCTTTTGGCGTCCCTAATACCGGCAACCGTTGCGGTAAGGCAAAAGGTTTCCGACGTTTTGAGGAACAACTAGAGGGAAGAACCTCTAAGGTAGACGTTAAAACTCCTACCTTTTTGGGTGCTATACTTTTGGTTTAACTTTTAAAGGTTGCCAATATCGGAGGAAAACTAAATATGGCAAAAGAGAGAAGGGGAGCCGACATAGTTATCGAAGTCCTTCAAACCGAAGGGGTCGATATAGTCTTCGGGGTTCCCGGCGGGGCTATTATGGAGGTCTACGACGCCCTCTTTAACAGCGATATAGTTCACATACTCGCAAGGCACGAGCAGGGCGCCGGTCATATGGCGGAGGGGTATGCCGCCGCAAGCGGAAAGGTGGGCGTTGCGATGTCGACCTCGGGACCCGGCGCGACAAACCTCGTAACCGCAATAGCCGACGCCTATATGGACTCCCGTCCGGTGGTGTTTATAACGGGGCAGGTTCCCACCGGGCTTATAGGGAACGACGCCTTTCAGGAGGTCGATATAGTCGGGATAACCCGCCCGATTACAAAGCACAACTTCCTCGTAAAGGATATAGAGGAGCTTCCCCTCCGTTTAAGGCAGGCTTTTTACATAGCCAAAACGGGGAGACCGGGACCCGTTGTCGTGGATATCCCCAAGGATATAACCCAGAAAAAGTCGACCGTGGATATCCCCTCCGATAGGGAGGTTATAGAGTCCCTCCCCGGTTATAAACCCCACTACGAGGGAAACATTCAGCAGATAAAAAAGGCTGTAGACCTAATAGTGGCGGCTCAAAGACCGGTTTTATACGTGGGTGGGGGCGCCGTTTACTCCGACGCCCAAAAGGAGCTAATAGAGCTCGCCGAAATGCTCCAGATACCGGTAACCACCACCACCCAGGGTAAGGGGGCTTTTCCCGAAAACCACCCGTTGTCGCTCCAAATGCTCGGAATGCACGGAACTTATTACGCCAATATGGCGGTTTACCACTCCGACCTCCTCATAGCGGTCGGCGCCCGTTTCGACGATAGGGTTACCGGAAAGATAGACGAGTTCGCCCCCGAGGCGAAAATAATCCACATCGACATAGACCCCGCCTCGATTTCCAAAACCATAAACGTCGACGTTCCCATAGTGGGTGATGCAAAAACCATTTTGAGGAAACTCATCAACGAACTCAAAAGGAGGAAGGTAAAGGTCCTCTACCCCCAACAGAGGAAAAAATGGCTCGAACAAATCGACTATTGGAAAAGGCGCTATCCCCTAACCTACGATTGGAGCGACGAGGTGATAAAACCCCAATATGTAATAGAGGAAATCTACAAGGCTACCGAAGGGAAGGCTACCATCGTCCCGGGTGTAGGTCAGCATCAAATGTGGGCGGCGATGTTTTACCGCTACAGCTATCCGAGGCAGTTCATTAACTCCGGCGGATTGGGAACGATGGGCTTCGGCTTACCGGCGGGTATAGGTGCGAAAATAGGGGCTCCCGATAAGGAGGTGTGGGTAATAGACGGGGACGGTTCCTTCCAGATGACCATGCAGGAAATTATTACCGCGGTTCAGTACAAGGTCCCCGTAAAGGTCGCCATACTCAACAACGGCTTTTTGGGAATGGTTCGCCAATGGCAGGAACTGTTTTACGATAGGCGCTATTCGGAGACCTGCTTCGGGGTTCAGCCCGATTTTGTTAAGCTCGTCGAGGCTATGGGCGGTGTAGCCTTTAGGGCTACCAAACCGGAGGAGGTTCCCGAGGTCATAGCCAAGGCGAGGGAGATAAACGACCGCCCCGTCGTTATAGACTTCTGGGTTGACAAGGAGGAAAACGTCTTCCCGATGGTTCCCGCCGGAAAATCCTACAGGGATATGATAATAAAAGAACCCAAGGGGAAACCCCAAGCCGATACCAAGTATCTCGTTGGTTAACCCCTTTTCTTAAGCCTTCAATATTCCGTTTATCAGCTTCGAGTTGTTCTCGTCCACCGTTTTAATCGAGTTGGCATAGGTTTCGTAAGCCCTAACCGTCTCTATCATCCTAACCATCTCGTCGACGGGGTTGACGTTCGAACCTTCCAAATAACCCTGAACGATTGTAAAATCCTTCGCCTTGGTAGGGTTTCCCGTGTAGAGGTTGTCCCTAAAATGCCTTACCCCTTCGAGGTCTACTATTTTTAGCCTTCCCACCTTGGTGGTTCCCACAAATATATCCCCGTTTTTGGTAATCCTTACCGAACTTAGGGGGGCCCTGCCGATGTATATCTTCCCGTTTTCCCCCATTACGGGATAACCGTTTTGGTTTATCAAATAACCGTTTTTGTCGACCAAAAAGTGTCCGTCCCTCGTGTAGTAGAGCTTTCCGTTAACCTCGACGGTGAAAAATCCCCTTCCGACTATCGCCGCATCGAGGGGGTTGTCGGTTTTCTTTAGTTCCCCTTGGGTGAGTACAACAACCTCCTTACCCATTACGGGATAGACAAAGTTGTTGTCCGACCTTTGGGGTGAATACTTCGGTTTAAAACTCTCGGGGGGAGTGGGCTTTACGGGATAAGCCTCCGCGGTGAGGAGCTCCTTTTTAAACCCGTCGGTGTTCACGTTGGCGAGGTTATTCGATATTACCTCGAGCTTCCTCTGGTTGTAATACATCCCCGAGGCGAGCACGTAAAGGGATTGGAAATCGGTAGCCATCTTAAGGGGGAATTTTAATTAAAGCCAAACTTCGGTTGTCAAATCTCCGACCGCAACCCAAAAGTGGACTTTGTTTATATGTTTTTTCCTTTAAGTGGCAACCATGGAAAAGGGAAGAAAGACCAAGGCGGTTTTTGAGAAGGCTTGTCCCAACTGCGGGGGTCCTATAAGCGACTTGAGACTCGAAAGGGGTTTGCCCTGCTCCAAATGCCTCCCGAGGGTGGAAGAGGAAGACCAAGACCTCGCCTGTGTGGAACTTTCGGCTTTGGGCAACCTCAAAGGGGATTTTAAAGAGATATGCTCCCTCAAGGAGGCAACCCAAGATTTTGAAAACTTCTTTTGGAGTATACATAAATCCAAACCTTGGACCTTACAGGAGGCTTGGTTTAAGAGGTTTTACCTCGGTAGGAGTTTTGCCCTTTTGGCTCCCACGGGTATAGGTAAAACCACCTTCGGTCTCACCTTGAGTTTTTACTTGGCGAAAAAGAAACACCAAAAGAGTTATCTGATATTTCCAACCCGCCTTTTGGTGGAACAGGCGATAAACAAACTCCGCAAAATGGGGGTCCCCGAGGAGTATATGCTCTACTTCGGGGAAAAACCCTCCCTCACCAAGAAACAGAGGGAGGAGAGGTTAAAGAGGCTTCAAAACGGGGACTTCCGTATCCTCATCTCCACCTCTATGTTCCTATATAGGAATATAGAGGTAATCCCGAAGGGGGTTTTCTCCCTCGTTTTTGTCGACGACGTGGATAGCTTTCTAAAGACCGCCAAAAATATAGACAAAGCCCTCTATTTGCTCGGCTTTACCGAAAAGGATATAGAGTGGGCTTTGAAGATTATCAAGCTCCGCAAACAACTCGCCCAAAACCCCAACGCCAAGCCGGAGGATTGGGAAAAGCTCCGTAAGGAGGAGGAGAGGTTAAAAAAGCACGCCGAAAGGGTTCGCAAGGGTGTGTTAATAGTTTCGTCGGCTACCTCCAACCCCCGTAGCGAACGGATAAAGCTCTTTAGGGAACTGCTCGGTTTCGAGGTAGGTCGTCCCCTATTTTATCTACGCAATGTGGTCGACTCCTACGAGGACAAGTTCCTCCCCGAAGGGCAAAAGTATTTGGAAGACCACAAACCCCTCTGGGATTTCGTTGCCGAATTCGTAAGGGAACACCCTAAGGGGGGTCTTATTTACATATCCCAAGACAGGGGTAAGGAAGAGGTCGATAGGCTCGTCGAGTATCTAAACCAAAAGGGATTAAACGTAAGGAGCTACGAGGAACTGGACAAACACCTTAAGGACTACGAAGAGGGTAAGGTTAACGCCTTTGTCGGAATAGCCTCCTATAGAAATCCCCTCGCCCGCGGTTTCGATATGCCCCACGTTGTGAGATACGCCCTATTTGTGGGTGTTCCAAAGCTAAAGTTCACCCTAAAGGTGGAGGAGCATATATCCCACATTTTGTGGGCTCTGGTTGCCATAAGACCCCTGGTGGCAAAGGATAAGGAGCTCCGCGAAAGGTATCTCCAAAAACTCGACCGTTGGATTGAGAGGTTGAGGAAATACTCGTTCCTCTCGGAGGAATTTATAGAGCAAAACGAACGCCTGAAGGAGATTATCGAGAATATCCGCAACGAGGTGAGGGAGTTTATAGAAAACCCCGAAATACTCGAGAGGATAAAGGAGAGCGAAGAAATTACCCTAAGGTGGGACGAAAAAGAGGGATACTCCCTAATAGTTGCCGATGTAACGGGATACCTTCAGGCGTCGGGTAGAACTTCGAGACTTTACGCCGGAGGTCTTACCAAAGGTTTTTCCCTCGTATTGGTCGACGATGTAAAGGCTTTTAACAACTTGAGGAAAAAGGTAAAGTGGTTTAGCGAGGATATCGACTTTATCCCCCTTGGGGAAGTGGATTTGGAAAAACTCTTCGAGGAAATAGAAAGGGATAGGGAAAACGTTTTGAGGTTCTTAAGAGGTGAAGTCCCCAAGGAGGTCAAGGAGTTAATAAAACCGGTATTGGTTATAGTGGAATCCCCCAACAAGGCGAGGACTATAGCCAACTTCTTCGGGAAACCCCTCCGCCGTAGGGTGGGGGAAATAGACGTTATGGAGGTTTCCCTCGGGGATAAATTCCTTCAAATAACCGCCTCGGCGGGACACGTTTACGACCTAATCAAGAAAAACGAGGGTAATATCTTCCACGGGGTTATTGTCGAAAGGCACGGCAACAAGGTCGAGCACTTTATACCTATATACGAACCTATAGAGCAGGAAACCCCCCAAGGGGAGGTAAGGAACAAGGAGGAAATAATAGAGTCCCTACGTCAGGCGGGTTTGGAAGTCGCGGAGGTGTTTATAGGGACGGACCCCGACTCGGTTACGGGCGATAGTAAAGTCCTCGTTAGGTACGATGGTCAAATAAAACACCTCACGGTGGAGGAACTTTTCAACCTCCTAAAGGAAAAATACGAAGTGAACCTAAAATGGGGTCATGAATACATAAAACCCGACAATCTGGAAGTTGCATTGGTGGATAGGGATTTCCAAGTTAGGTTCGGAAAGGCTAAATACTTAATCCGCCATAAGGTTAAAAAACCCATTTACAAAATCACCACCCAAACGGGAAGGGAAATAAAGGTTACAGGAGACCACTCGCTGTTTAGATTGAATTCCGAACTTCAATTGGAAGAGGTCAAACCCACCCAACTTAGGGAGGGGGATTATATTGTTGTTAATGAAAAATTACCTTCGGAAGGAGAACAACAGGAAATAGACCTTGCCGATTTTAAAGAACTGTTGGATATTAAGGAGGTAAAAGAAAAAACAGTTATCTTAAAGCGTACTAAAAAGGAAATTCCTAGATTTATTAAGTTGGATAAGGATTTTGCTACCTTCCTAGGGCTTTGGGTTGGAGATGGGTCTTACCATAAAGATAGATACGTTAGAATTTCGTGCCGAGATAAGGAAGTTTTGGATGTTATAAACCGCTTGGCTAAAAAATTTAAATTCAAATATTCCTTTGATAAAGATGGCGTTACTGTTGTTATTCATTCAAAATTTTTGCAAAGTTTCCTTAGAAAGGTAATAAATCTTGACGGAAAAGCGGAAACAAAAAGAGTTCCCGCAATCATTTTCAACTCAAACGGGGAAATAATAAAAGCCTTCCTTAAAGGGTTGTTTAGTGCCGATGGTACCGTCTCTAAAGGAGAAGCCAATTTAACAACGATTTCAAAACCTCTTAAGGATGATGTGATTACTCTCCTATTAATGGTCGGTATTGTTCCCAAACTTTATCAGGAAAGGAAATTTTTCAAAATCTTTTTACACGGAGAGGAAAATATTAAATTTGCAAAAGAAATAGGGTTTCTACAACAAGAAAAACAAAATAAGCTAAATAAAACTTTTAGCGGTAAAAATTATATAAAACAAATCGCCTTTGGTAGTTTAAAAGGTAAAGTAGTTCATAAAAAAGGATTAAGTGCTTTTGCTGAAGCTATTTACAGAAAAGGTAGAATGGGTAAAAACAGATTGGAACGGTTTGTTCAACTTGATTATGTGAAACCTCAATATAAACTCCGTTTTCAAAAGCTTTTAAGAGGTGATATCTACACAGAAAAAATTCAAAAAATAGAACTTCTACCTTTGGAGGAACAATACGTTTATGACTTTGAGACCGA
>CAZNBH010000012.1:7687-12375 GCA_964571355.1 uncultured Aquifex sp. | reverse complement strand
TATTTAACCCCCATTATGAGGTTGTTTTACACCCTCCTTTTGGGGGGAACCGTTTTAACGGCAACCGCAAAAGGGTTGGAGGATATCGAAAAGTTCCTAACCGCGAGGTGTACCGTTATCTCCAAGGTAAGTCCCAATACCGTAATCTGCGATAAGGGTTTACCCTACTTCAAGGTGGGGCTTCCGGTCGACATCTACAGGGGTAACTACGTAAAAAATCCCCTAACGGGTAAAAAGGTTTTTGTCCTCATAGAGGAAGATGGAAAAGGGGTAGTCGTAAAAAGCTTTAAAACGAACTCGATAATAGGATTGAGGGAGGATAAAGGGGTATCCGTCGGAGATGTGGCTATTTTCGCCTACGACAAAATTTGCTTTGAGGGTTCCGATATTTACTTCGAAAAGCTCCAAAAGGACCTGCCGGTTGTAAAGGGGAATAACTGCGAGTGGGTTGTAAAGGAAACCCCCAACGGTTTCGAGGTTTTGTACAACGGAAACGAGGTTTTCTTCACCGAAAAGGAACTCCCCACCTACGCCTACGCCCCATCGGAGAGGATAAGCCTTAGGGATTTGACCATTTTTGTTAAACCTTTGGAGCTAAAGACCTTTAAAGATATCCCCGTAGGGCTCGACGTTGTAAAGGTTAAAAATACCGATTTCCTCGTGGTAGGCTTTTCCGATAGGTTGGTCATCTATCAGGTTGTTGGCAACTCGGTCACCCCTATATCGGTTTTGCCCACCCCCGTGGGACAATTGGTGGGTGTTTATCTGCTGAAGTATAACGGCTCCGTTTACATAATCGGCAACGCCTTTACCTCCGATGCGGAGCCGGTTTCCTTCGTCGCTAAGTTGGTAGGCGGGGATGCGGTCGTAATCCAGCAAAATATCCCCTACGTTATAGGGGTATTGAGAAAGGGTGAGCAACCCCTTATAGCGGTTCAGGAGTTTAAAAACGGCTTTGGTAAGGTTTACTCCGCAAAATTCACCCCCAAAGGTATAGAGGTGGGTAAAGAGCTAAAAGTTCCCAACGGGTTTAGGGTGGATACCGCAATATACTCCTCCGATGGAGAACTCGTTTTCATCGACAACGGGGGGACTTTGAAGGTTTATAAGGGTTCCTTTAAAAGTGGATTCGAGCACTTTATGGACGTCGAGGGGAATTTTGGAACTTCCTACACCTATGTGAGTATTCCGAGCGTTGTGGGGGATACCTCCTTTAGGAAGGTGTTCTTCCCTCCCCACCCGGTGGAGGTTCAACTCTTCGGTTTCAAAGGTTTCCTCGTAGCGGAAAATAAAAGGAAAAACATAGTTCCGCTATTGGGGGATTCTTTCCTAAAGCTCAACGGGGGTAGGTTGGTATTTGTCGCAAAAACCCCCAAGGGTATTTACGAGAAAAAATACTTCAGGGGTTTTGAATTCTCCGATTCCCTTCAGGGGATAGCGCTCGACGAAAATGGGAATCCTTTTGCGGTGAGCGGTTATAGAAATCCTTTCCTCTTCCAAAGGGGGGGAAGTCTGTATAAGCTCCGTTTTAAATACTTCTAATCCCCCTTTTGTTAAAATTTAAACCGTTCCATGCCCGGGCTACTCGACAATGTACTGGAAAAATTGAGGGATATTTACAACCACCTCGAAAGTCCCGCCCTCAAGGAGGTTATAGAGAAAACGGAACTGGAGGAATTCGAGGACAAGGTGGTGGTCCGGGTTCCCGACGAATACTGCAAATTTGCCTTTTTAAAGGAGATTTACCCCCTCGTAAAGAGGGAACTAAACGTTTCGTTGATAGTTTTGACCCCTTCCGAGGACGTTATCTTTGAACTAAGCCCAAAGTACACCTTTAAAAACTTCATAGTCGGAAAGGGAAACCTCCTAGCCGTAAGGGCTTGTCAGGTCGCCGTTGAGAATTTGAGGAAAAAGAGCATCCCCTACAACCCCATTTTTGTCTACGGAAGGGTGGGGGTTGGTAAAACCCATCTCTTGCAGGCGACCGGTAATTTAGCCCTTAAAAAGGGCTTTAAGGTTATCTACAGGAGCTCCATCGATTTTGCCGAGGAGGTTATCAACGCCGTTAAGGAAAACTCCATAAGCTACCTAAGGGACTTTTACCGAAACGTGGACGTTCTGCTTATAGACGACATTCAGTTTATGGCGGGGAAGGAGAGAACCCAACTGGAGTTTTTCAACATTTTTAACCACCTCTATCAGAACAACAAGCTGGTCGTCATAGCGAGCGACCGACCTCCAAAGAAGCTCCGCGACGTTATGGACCGTTTGGTCAACCGATTCGAAGGTGGGCTGGTCGTGGAGTTGAAGCTCGACCCCGCCACCAAGAGGGCTATCATCAAAGAAAAGCTCATAATCTACGGTCTTCCCGTTGACGAAGGTCTTATAGACTACATAGCCCAAAATACGGGCGACAACGTAAGGGAAATAGAGGGCTTTATAGCCAAGCTAAAAGCCCAAAAGGGGGTAGAAGAAGAACCCCCCTTCACCTTCGAGGTTGAAAAAAGGGAAATCTCCCCCGAAAGGGTGATAAACGAGGTTTCCTCCTACTTCGGTATTCCCAAAAGTAAACTCCTGAAAAAGACGAGAAATAGAAAAATTTCCCTCGTTAGGCAGATAGCTATGTACCTAATCCGTCGGGTGTGCGGTTTGCCCCTCACCAAAATAGGGGAAATTTTCGGAATTAAGGACCATACGAGCGTCCTATACGCCATAAGGAGGGTGGAAAAGCTCAAAAACGAAAAAAGGGAACTGGCGGAGGAACTGGAATTTTTAATAACGAAACTACAGGAGGAAGGGTAATTCGGTTACCTTCGATAGGTCGAGTAAGGTTTTAACCACCTCCTCGGGGGAAGCTTCAACCTTGTAGTTAACCCATTCGGAGGAACTGTAATCGAAATCTCCCTTCCTTAGAACCGATAGGATATTTTTCCCGTCGAGGGGTAGGCTTGCACCGAGCCCAACGTTGGAACATATACCGCTCTCTATTTCCCTCTTTAAAAGGGGAGGTGCGACCCTGCGGGAAAGGGTTATTTCGCCATCGTTTGCCGAGCCACCCGCTTTTACAACAAAGAAATCCTCCCCCGAAGGGGCATTTTCCCTTATTTCCAAAAGTTCGCCGAAAAGGTTGTAAAGCTCGTAGCCCCTCTCGGTTTCAACAGCCACATTTCCGAGGGGTAGCGGGTCGGCGAGGATGTAAAGGCTTCCCCCGTTGGTTTTGAACAGCTCTTTTAATACCCCAAAGAGTATCCTCCTCTTGGTTTCCACCTTTTGGGTTTTGTAGAAGATTTTTATATCCCTATCGGTGAGGAGTAAAAACTTTGTTCCCTTCAGGGTTTCCTTCAATTTATTCCACACCGGTAGGGAATAAATGTTTTGGGTCAATTTTTCCCCGTAGGGAATTAGGATTATGTTGAAATCGGCACCTTTGAGGGTTTCGAAGTTTTCCTTTATAAACCCCTCGAGGTCTTCCCAAACTTTTAAATCCCAATTTTTGACCTTTTTGGGAAAAACCATTTCCCCGAATTGGGGTTTTACGTTTATGTCTTTTAAAAACCCTTCGAGGTTTTCGACGAAATCTTTTTTCGAATCCTTTAGGAGTTTTTTGTTCTTTTCCGATTTGAGGCAAAGGTCGACGAGGTTTATCTTTAACCCTTCAAAGGGGGCGTTGTAAACCTTTCTCTCGTCAAATATATAGTCCACCACCGCGGTGTACTCAACGGGTTTATCTACCACCACGTGGGTGGAAGCCTTTACTTCCTCCACGCGGGGGAAATCCTTTTCGAGTTTTACCATATAGGGTTCGAGGAGTTTGTTTATCACCTCCAGCAAGGTATCGGAATACTTGCAGACCGTTTTTGGGGTAAGGCGGAGCTTTTTCAACAACCCCGTTTTGTCCTTTTCTCTCCAGTCCAACCCTTTGGGGATGTAAATGGGAAATAACCTATCGGTGGGAACTTCGCTTTCGAATATCCCTTCGAAGTTCAAAATAGCCGTTTCCCCTTTTAGGTTTTTCAACCTTCCCACCCTGTAGGTGCCCTTTACCCGGAAGGCGAAGTTCCTTTTTAAGGTTTCCTCGTCGAAGTTTTTGAAAACCTCCTTGAGGGTTTTGTTTATCTCAACCCCGCCGTTGAAGGAGAGAACTACGTATTCCCCGGTCGTTCCTACGGAGAACCACCTCCAGAGTTGGTATTCGATACCATCCTCCTCGTGTTTGTATCCGAGGGAAAACTCGTGGAGGAATTTCATCCAAAGGCTTAAATTCCAACCCTCCTTGGTTCTCCTGCGGAGTTTCCTAAAAACGGGATTCGCCTTGAAGTTGGGCGAAAGGGTTTTGTTGAAGTCGGCGACAAAAAGGGCAAACGCCGTATAGGTCGGAAGCATTGAATGGGGCAGATATCCCTCCTTAACCCTCTTTAGCTCCTTAACTTGTCCTTTTAGCTCCTCCGGTAGGAGCTCGGAGGGGTCCACCTCACCGGTGGAGTGGAGGTATTTACCCTCGGTCCAGAAAAAAGCCTCGTCGGTGAGGGTGTTCAAAAATAGAGCTAAATCCCCCACCGAAATACCTTCTGCCTTTACCTCGTATACGAAATCCCTTATGTTATGTATCCTTTTCGGTCTAAATACCGTGGTCTCGTATTCGAACGCCATAAAAAGGTTAAGTTAAAAATCCACCTCAAAAGGGCAAG
>CAZNBH010000012.1:0-7587 GCA_964571355.1 uncultured Aquifex sp. | reverse complement strand
AATACCCTATCGAGGGATATATCTTGGAACAACCAAAGGTTGCATTTGGTTTTTACCTTCACCAGGTGCGAATTTTAAAGGTACAACCTCAAAAGGACTTTTAAAATCCCCTCAATTTCCTCCTTTGGGAGTTTGCGATTTCCCGTTAACTCTTTGAGTTTTGCTATTACCCGTTCCCTCTTTTCGGGGGGGAGTTTTTTGAGTTCCTCTAAAGGGTTTTTCCTCTCCACCCTTCGGGGGTTGTAATAAACGGAAGTTCCCCTTTTAGGCTTTTCGAAGAGTTTTTTACACCTAAGGAGGGAACTCCTTTCCCTCTCGTTGGGAGGAATTATTTTTTCAAAACACCTTTTGAGGTTTTCCTTAATGGTTTCCTCCGAAAACTCGGATAGGAGACCCTTTAAAAACTCGACCTCTTTTGGGGATAGGAAATGCCCCCTCCCCTTTAGGGAGAGGGCGAATTTGTAAAGGGAGGAAAAGGACATTACTCGACTTCGGAGCTGTCCCTGTCGAGTTCGGCGTATTTTTCCGACATCTTCATAGCTTCCTCGAAGAGGCGTTTTTCGCTCTCTTCGATGGTTTCGGCGGCCTTGCGCTCTTCTACAACCTCGCCCTCGGCTTCGCGGCGTTTCTTACCTTCCAAGACGGCGTCGGCTATTTTGGAGGTTAGGAGCCTTATCGACTTAATGGCGTCGTCGTTTCCGGGAATGGGATAGTCGATTTCGTCGGGGTCGCAGTTGGTATCGGCTATAGCCACTATGGGGATGGCGAGCTTGCGCCCTTCGCTAACCGCTATGTGCTCTCTCACGGTGTCGACTATCCAGAGGATGTCGGGGATATTTTGCATTTCCTTAATACCGCCGTAGAGCTTTTGGAGCTTTAGGAGTTTTCTCCTTAGCCTTGCAACCTCCTTTTTGGGGAGGATTTCGAAAACCCCCTCTTCTTCCATCCTTTCGAGGAGCTTGAGCTTGAGGATAGATTTCCTAACGGTTTTGAAGTTGGTAAGCAATCCACCAACCCAACGCTCGTTTACGTAAAAAGCTCCGCAACGTTCGGCTTCTTCCTTGATGATTTGCTTAGCCTGCTTTTTGGTTCCTACGAATAGAACCTCGGCACCCTTTGCCACCTCGTTGACGATGAAGTTGTAAGCCTTTTCGAGGGCTTCGACGGTTTTGGTTAAGTCGATGATGTGTATGCCGTTCCTAACCCCGTAAATGTAGGGTTTCATTTTGGGGTTCCAACGGCTTTTGGAGTGCCCGAAGTGAACACCCGCCTCGAGCAATTCCTTCATGGATACCACTGCCATTTTTCTACCTCCTCGGGTTGTTTCTCACCCGTTCCCACACCCGGAAATCCCCTTTTTGGGGACACCCGAGGGTTTTACCCCTTGCACCCCGAAAGGGGGAGGGGAATTTTACGGGAACGGGCGGAGTTAAATTTAGAAATTATACCCATGGAGTTCTCCTATATAACCGACGTTGAAACCCTAAAAGGGGAATTGGAAAAGTTAAAGGATGCCCCCTTTTTGTACCTCGATATAGAGACCACCACCCACGAGGATTTTACAAAAACAAAAATCCGCCTCGTGCAGTTCGGGGACGATAAAAACACCTTGGTGGTAGACCTCTTCGCCTGTCCCGATTGTGCGGAACTTTTAAAGGAATTTCTCCCCCAAAAGGCTTGGGTTGGTCATAACCTCAAGTTCGATATAAAAAACCTCTACTTCCACTACGGAATAGAACCCTTAACGACCTTCGACACCTATATAGCCTCGTTGCTGCTCGGCAACGAGAGGAACAGCCTTCAGGCGGTTGTGGAAAAGTATTTGGGGGAATACCTCGACAAGACGGAACAGCTCTCCAATTGGGGGGCTACAGCCCTAACCCGCAACCAGCTCGAGTACGCCGCCAAGGACGTCGAAATTTTGAGGAGGCTTTTCCCTATACTCCTAAAGGAGCTAAACGCCCAAACCGACCGAAGGGAGGATTTTCTACTCAAAACCCGCGTGGCGGAAATTTTCGGATTGGAGAACCCCGTGGCGATAGTCGAAATGGCTATGGTAAAGGAAACGGGTAAATTGGAGGCGAACGGTTTTGCGGTCGACGTGGAAACCCTCAAAAGGATGTTAAAAAAGTTAAAACTCGAACTCCAAAAGTTGCAGATAAACTTCGTTACCAAATACGGGAAAATCGACATCTTCTCCCCCAAACAGGTCGCCCAATTTTTAACCCGCCGATTGGGTTTAAAACTCCCCTCTACCAAAAAGGGGAACGTTGCAACCGACGATAAGACCCTTTCGGAGTACCTCGAAAACCCCGCCGTTGCCGAAATAGTGAGGATAAGAAAACTTAAAAAGGTCTACGACAAGATAAGGGAACTGGTCGGGTATGTGAGGGAGGACGGTAGGGTTTACCCCGAGTTCAAGCAAATAGGGGCTAAAACCGGAAGGATGTCGGCGAGCGAGCCAAACGTCCAAAATATTCCGAGGGATTTAAGAAAAATATTCGTAGCCCCTTCGGGGAAGAAGTTGGTAGTGGCCGACTTTTCTCAAATAGAGCTAAGAATTGCCGCCGAATACGTGAACGAGGAGCGGATGATAGAGGCTTTCCAAAACGGGGAGGATATGCACGTTATAACCGCCTCCCTTGTTCTGGGCAAACGGAAGGAGGAGGTCACCAAGGAGGAAAGACAACTGGCGAAGGCGATGAACTACGGACTCATTTACGGAATATCCCCCAAGGGGCTTATGGAATACGCAAAGTTCGGGTACGGGGTCGACATCTCCCTCGAAGAGGCTAAGGATTTGATAAAAAGGTTTTTCAAAGCCTTTCCCCGCTTTTACGAGTGGCATCAGAGGCTCAGGGAGGAGCTTAGGGAAAAGGGTAAGGTTGAAGGGGAGACCTTGCTCGGGCGAAAGTACGTTGCCGAAACCTTCCAGGACGCCGCCAACTACCCGATTCAGGGAACGGGTGCCGATATGCTAAAGCTCGCCGTCGACATATTCGCCTATCAGACCAAGGAGCAAGGCTACGACGTTAGAATAGTCAACCTCGTTCACGACGAGATAGTCGCCGAGGTTCCCGAAGAAAAAGCCCAAGAGGTTGCCGAACTCCTCCAGGAATCGATGGAATACGCGGGGTCTTTAATCCTAAAAAAAGTCCCCGTAGAGGCGGAGGCAAACGTTTCCCAACATTGGGAAAAGTAGCCTTAACCTTTCCCTTTAATGGAACGTTTTCTCCTCGTTCAGAGGCGCTCCCTCGGGGACGCCCTCTTTACCGCCACCGTTGCGGAGGTTTTAAAAAAGGAATTTCCCCGTAGCGAGGTGCACCTCCTCACCCTCCCCTTCGCGGTCGAATTTTTTGAGAATTACCTTTACTTGGATAAGGTTTTTCCCTACAAAGGTTTGGTAAAAACGCTCAAAGACCTCCGAAGGTTTAAATACACCGCGGTGCTCGACTACGAAGCCACCTTTAGGACTTACCCCCTTGTTTTTTTCCTCAAAGGGGAAAGAAAATTGGCGTTTTACCGCAATAGTAGGGAGGCAAAACTCGGCTTTATCTACACCGACCTGGTGAAGGCGGAAAATTTCGGATTCACCTTTTGGGACAGGTTAAAATTGCTCGAACCTTTGGGGGTGGACTACAAAAGGTACATCGAGGGGAAGTTTAAACCCTCCTTCCCCACCAGGGGGAAAGAGAAAAAGGAAATCCCTTATAAGGACTACGTAGTACTATGCCCCAAGGGGGTTTTAAGGAACAAGGAAATCCACCCAAGGAAGGCAATCCTGTTGGCAAGCGAACTCCAAAGGGAAACGGGAAAAGTGGTAGTCCTCGCGGTGGAACCCAAAGAGGTCTCCTACCTTTCGGAGTTAAGGACCGCAATGGAAGACCTCGGGGAGGAATTTCCCGTTTTTTCCCAAGACCTAAACGGGTTCTTGGCTTTGGTTAAAAACTCCCGCGGGGTGGTAACGGTCGAAAGCTTCCCCTACCACTTGGCACTTCTGTTGGGTAAACCTTCGGTGGTTATAGTTCAAGGCTACGGCATCTGGTACAGGGAAAGCTTCGGTCTCATAGAGCCTTACTACCCACCCCTCGATTGCGTTCCCTGTTTTAAGAGGAACAAATGCCCCAGGGGGGATTTTGCCTGCACCTTTGAAATAGACGAAAAGGAGATAGCCCAAATGGCGAGCCGACTATTCGGTTGAAACTTTTCCATTTTCAACCTTCACCACGCCGTCGAAGAGCTCCTCGTAGCCCTCCCTATGGCTTACAAATAGAAGGGTTCTATCCGCGAAGCGGCTTAAAAGGTTGTTTAAAACTTCCGCTTCGGTCTTCGGGTCGAGGGCGGAGGTGGCCTCGTCCAAAAAGAGCACCTTGGCATTTGTTAAAAAGAGCCTCGCGAGGGCTATCCGCTGTTTTTGTCCCCCCGAAAGTTCTACCCCTCCACCCCCTATTAAGGTGTCGAGCCCTTGGGGAAGCTCGAAGACAAACTCGGCACGGGCGAGCTTTAAAGCCTCCTTAAGCTGCTCCTCGGTTGCCTTGGGGTTAGCCAACAGGAGGTTATTCCTCACGGTATCGTTGAAAACCGGGGTGGTTTGGGAGAGGTAGAAAACCCCCTTTCGGAAGTCGGAAATTAAAAACTCCCTAAGCTCGGTATCGTCGTAAAAAACCTTACCCCCGTAGGTTCTATAAAGTCCCGAGAGAACCTTTAAAAGGGTGGATTTCCCACCCCCGGAAGCACCCTTTACGAGGTACTTTTTCCCCTTCAACAGACGGAGGTTTACGTCCCTTAGGATACCCTTGAAGGTGAGGTTTTCGGTTCTTATTTCCCTATTTAGGGAAAAGTTTTTATTCCCTCCCCGTTCGGTGTTGGGGTTTTCCAATACCTCCCTAAGGCGGACTATAATAGGCTCGAGGGCTTTGAAAGCCATGGCGCTCCTTTGGAGCGACTGGAGGGAGTTGTAGAGCAAAAACAGCGTTCCTATAAAGGAAATAAAGGTTCCCGCCGATAGGTCTCCGTTTACCACCCGGTAGCCCCCGTAGAGGAGAATAAGGGAAACAAAGGCGTACCCAACCAGTTCTATAGCGGAGAGATACCCGTCGGTGTAAAGGGCGTTTTTAAACTCGGTGCGGAAAATTTCAAAAACCCTCCCCTTGGTGAGGGAGTTCAAAAAAACCCTCGAGAGGAACTTTACGCTTTCGAAGTTCCCAAAGAGGTCGGTAATGAAGTTTATAAACCCCGCGAAGGTCTCTTGGTAAAGTTTCGAGTACTTTTTCCGTTTCCTACCGAAGTAGGAAAAGACCAAAAGGAGGGGTGGGGTGGCCAGCAGAAACAGCAAAAACAGTTGCCAATCGAAGTAGAGCAAAACCCCCGTAAGGGATAGGGCGGTAAACAGGTCGCGGAAGACCTTTAAACCCACCCCCTCCGAGTACTCCCTAAAGCTCTTAACATCGTTGGTTATCCTCCCCACCCATTCCCCGAGGGGGTACTTTTGAAACTCCTCCAAGGGGAGGGAGAGGATTTTCGAGTACATCTTCAGGCGGAGTTTTAGCGAAACCTTCGCGGTGGTATATTTGTAGAGCAAATCCCCCAAAAGGAACCCTATTTGCTTCAAAAACCCCAAAAGGAGTAAGGCTATAACGGTAAGCACCAACAGGTGGAAATCCTTACCTATCAGAACCCTATCGATGAGCTCTTTGAGCAAAAAGCTAAGCCCCGAATAGGAGAGGCTCTCCAATACCACCCCGAGGAGGGCTACCAACAAAATCCACTTATAGGGTTTGAACAGGGATAGGTACCATCGGAGGTTATCCATCGTTTGAAAAATTTTCCAACAGGTGGTATAATAAAAACCTTTAGAAAAAACCATAAAAGGAGGTGAGGGGTTTGGTAGCGGTATATCTCGAGGAGGGCGATACCGTAGAAAAAGCCCTTAAAAAGTTTAGAAGGTTGGTCGAACAGGAACAAATCATAACCGAGGCTAAAAGAAGAATGTATTACGAAAAGCCTTCGGAAAAACGTAAGAGGAAAATGAGGGCTGCCCGTAAGCGCCTCCTCAAGCAGCTCAAAAAACAAAAGTACCTTCTCTAAAACCTATCCCCCTTCGGGGGCTCCTTTTTTATCGCTATCCTTGTTTCTGCCTCCTACAAGTCCGCCGAGGAAGAAAGCCCCGCCTATAAAGGGTAGGGTGTTCAAACAAATCGGGTTTCCGCAACAGGGACATCTCGTAACCGAAACCATCGCGAGGGAGGTAAAGAGAGCCCCTTTTAGGTTGAACCTTATCTTTTTTCCCATAATATGGGATTTTAAACCCCCAAAATCCATTCCCCGAGGCGGTCCTTGTAAACCTCCCTCTTCCATATGGGGACCCTTTCCTTTACCAAATCTACCGCGGTGGAACACGCCAAAAAGGCTTCCCTTCGGTGTTTTGCAAAAACCACAACCACGAAGGAGGTCTCCCCTACCCTTACTTTCCCCTTTCGGTGGAATAAGAAAATCTCCTGTATTGGGAACCTTTTTAGGATTTCTTTCCGAATTTTTTCCATTTCCCGGATTGCCATATCGTCGTAGACCTCGTAATGGAGGGCGACAATACCGTTGTCCCCCCTCGGTTTTCCTTCGAATACGACAACCGCCCCCGTTTGGGGGTTTTTGTACCTTTCTATCACCTCCGAGGGGGAGGGTATATTTTCCGCTATTAAGACCCTCTCCATGGGTTTTAGATTACAACCCTTTCCATTCGGAGGTCTTTACCGCGCAGAAGGAGGGTTATACTCATCTCCCCCAATCTCGAAACCATATGGGAGCCAAAACGGCTGTCGAGCAAATTCTCCCGCGATAGCGGCGTCTCTATTACCTTTTTCTTTTTGTTTACAACCTTGACGCCCCCCATATCGGGGGTTTCTTCTTCGAGGTTGACCAGGTAGGAGGGGTAATAATTGGTCGTGACGAAGGTAACCCTCTTTTCGTTGTAACGCTTGCTTATCAACCCTACGAGTATTTCCCTGTACCAATCGGTTAAAACCTCGTTGCCGAGGTCGTCGAGAACTAGAATAGGAACCTTTGCCAAATTTTCCACAAGCTTGGTGTGTTGCCCGTCGTTGAAGCTTTCCCTCAGCTTTAGGGAGAGCTCCTTTGTATCTACAAAGAAACCCCTCACCTTGTACTTCGTATAGAGGTATTTCAATATCGCCGCCACCGTGTAGGTTTTTCCAACCCCGGGTTCCCCTACGAGGAGGAGACCTAAACCCTCTTTGAACATTTCGGGGAAATCCTTCAGATAGGCGAAAAGCCTTCTAAGGGTTTCCTTGTCCAATATCCTCCCGAGGTTTCTTAAATTCGCATTCCAAAACCTTTTGGGGAGGTTTAAATACTTCCCCACGTTGAAGTTTTTGTAAACGCACTCGCACTTCCTCGCCCCCCTATCGGTGATGATAAAACCGCTCCCACCGCAGAGGGGACAGGTGTTTTTTTCCTCCGAAAAGGGCATTTAAGTAAATTTATTTAGCCCCCGTTGGGGGCTTCCATAGGAAATCGAAAACCAACAAAGATGGGAAAGTTTTAAAATGTCCAATCTATGGCGAAAGTATA
>CAZNBH010000011.1:0-13443 GCA_964571355.1 uncultured Aquifex sp. | reverse complement strand
GGAATGGGAAACCTCGGAAGCGTGGCAAAAGCCTTGGAAAGGGTTGGATTTAGGGTAAATAGAACCTCAAAAGCGGAAGACCTAAAAGAAGCCGATGCAATAGTTCTTCCCGGTGTGGGAGCGTTTGGAGATGCGATGAAACACTTAAAGGAACTAAAGCTTACCGATACCTTAAAAGGGGAAATAATAGACCGTAAAAAACCCTTTTTGGGGATATGTTTGGGTTTACAACTCCTCTTCGAGAGGAGTTACGAATTCGGGGAGCACCGCGGACTGGGGATTTTCGAAGGTGAGGTTCTCCACTTTGGGGACAAAGTTCGGAAAGTCCCCCACATGGGTTGGAACGAAATACACCCCAAAAGGGAACACCCGATTTTAGAGGGGCTCCACGACGGGGACTTTTTCTACTTCGTCCACTCCTATTATGTGAGCCCCAAAGATAGTTCCATAGTCCTCACAGAGACCGATTACGACGGGTTTTACTTCACCAGCGGGGTAGCCTACGAAAACATAATAGCCTTCCAATTCCACCCCGAAAAGAGTCAAAGGAAGGGGTTAAAAATCCTCGAAAACTTTAGAAACCTCGTTTTGAAAATTTAGCCCCTTCGGGGTTTTTTCAGGTCTTCGCTCCGCAAGATAAAGGTGACGGGTCCGTCGTTTTCGATAAAGACCTTCATATCGGCGCCGAATATGCCGGTTTCCACCCTAAAACCCTTTTCCCGAAGGGCTTTTACGAATTTTTCATAAAGTTCTTTAGCCCTTTCGGGTCTTTCCGAACGGTCGAAGGATGGGCGTCTCCCCTTCCTCAAATTGGCGGGTAGGGTAAACTGCGACACCACGAGGATTTCCCCCTTTATATCCTCCAACGAGCGGTCGAACTCCTTACCCCCGTCCTCGGAGGGGAAAATCCTCAAAACCGGTATTTTTTCCACGAGAAGTTTTATGTCCTCCTCGGTATCCCCCTTTTCAACCCCCAAGAGGATGTTTATTCCCCTTCCTATTTGTCCTACCTTTTTGCCGTCGACCTCTACCCACGAGCGGTTTACCCTCTGAATTAGTGCAATCATAGGAAGCTAAATTATCGGTTGCCTCCTATGGGAAGGTTTTTAGTATTAAAACCTTAGGATGGATAAGTTGCTAATCCTTTTTAAGGACAAAATCTTTCCCGAACCAATCGAGGTTGGTAGGTTCATCGTAGACCGACTAAAGGCGGATTGGAAAATCTATTGCACCGAATGCGACAAAGGGGAGTTAAACCGCCTAAAGGAGCTCCTCGGGGATGCGGAGGTCCCCGTAGAGGTTGAGGGGGATTTTAAAGAAATCCTCGAAAGGGAAAAACCCTTTTTAACCCTTCTCCCGAAGCCGAGCATAGCCCCGTTGCTCCACGCCTTTAGAAAACCGTGGTCGGAAAAACTGGTGGAGGAGGACGAGGAGCACAACTTCATCCTCGTAAGGGAGGGGAAACCCTCCATAAAAAAGGTTCTCTTTTACATCGATAGGGACGCTGCGGGGGAAAACTACATAAGAACGGTTTACGAATTTCTCAAAAAACTGGAGGTGGAGTTCAAATTCACCACCGTTTTCGACGAGAGGTATTACGTTTTTCTCCTCAAAAAGGAACACCCCGAGCAGGAGGCGAGGGAACTCTTGGGGAAAATGTTCGAGGATTACATCCAAGAGGTGAGGGAAAAAATAGAGAAAATCCTCGGATTGGAAAACGTGGAAATCCTCCCCCTTAAAGGGGAGGTGGGAAAAACCCTTCCCTACTTTGCCAAAAAGCACGGCTACGACCTTTTAATAATTTCCCACGCCTACGATACCAAGGACGAACTTATAGAAAACTCCGAAACCTCGGTAGGGGTTTTTAAAAACTAAAGGGGGTTAAAGGTTATGGGTGAACACCACACGCTGGTAGAACTCTTGGGGCTTTCCTCGCCGAAAGCCCTCTATTGGTTATCGATTCTCCTCTTTTTGGGAACCTATGCGATGATAATCCTCGAAAAGTTCTTCCACAGGGTTCCCGCCGCCCTTTTGGGCGGTTCGCTGGCGGTCTTCCTCGGGATAGTAACGCCGAAGGAGGCTTGGGAATCGATAGACCACAACACGATGTTTCTACTCGTCGGAATGATGGTAATAGTGTCGGTGCTAATAGAAAGCGGATTTTTCTCCATACTCTCCAACTGGGCTTTGAGGATAACGAGGGGTGACCCCTTAAAAATACTTTTGGTTTTCACCTTTTTAACCGCCGCAATGTCGGCGTTTCTCGACAACGTTACCACCGTGCTATTTATGGTGCCGATACTTTTGCAGATGCTCGTTAAACTCCGCATAAACCCAATTCCCTACGTCATAGCGACCGTGTTGGCTTCCAACATCGGGGGAACGGCAACCCTTATCGGAGACCCCCCCAACATTATCATCGGTTCGCTCGGGCATTTTACCTTTAACGACTTTTTGGTGAACATCGCCCCGATAGTTGTAATTACCCACATCTTCGGAACCATTACCTTCGTCCTCTACATGAAGTGGAGGGGGTACCTCGAAAGGAAAATAACCGACGAAAAGGAACTTCAGGAAATTATTTCTTCCCAAGTTGCCGAGTACGACATCCCCCTAATGAGGAAGGGGCTTATAGTTTTCGGTATAACCCTCCTCCTGTTTTTCTTCCACCACCTAATAGGTTTGGAACCGGGAACGGTAGCCCTTACGATGGCGTCGGTGTTGCTCCTCTGGACCAAGCTTAACCCCGAAAAGGTCTTCGAAAGGGTCGAATGGGGAACTTTGATGTTCTTCCTCGGTTTGTTCATCGTTATAGGCACCTTGGAGGTAACGGGGGTTTTCGAAGACCTCGCCCATTTTGTAGCGGGAATAGTTAAGGATGTCCTAAGCGGTATATGGATAATAGGTGGTCTCTCGGCCATCATCTCGGGGATTGTGGACAACATCCCCTTCACGATGGCTATGTCCTACGTGTTGCTCGACTTGGAAAAAACGGTTCATTTCAACGTCGAACCCCTCTGGTGGGCTTTGGCTCTGGGGGCTTGTCTCGGTGGAAACCTAACCATAATCGGGGCTTCGGCGAACGTCGTCGCCGCCGGATTGGTGGAAAAGGAGGGCTACAAAATAGGCTTTTTCGACTTCCTAAAAATGGGCACCCCCGTTGCGGTGGTTACCGTTTTTATAGCGCTCTTTTTGCTATGGCTTAAATACCTCATCTTCGGCTTTTAACCTCTTTCCTTTTTGTTCCAAAATAATTTTTTGCTGTGGAGCCTAAAAAAGTTTTATTGATTGAGGACGAAATTCCCACACTGGAAAATTTAAAACTGCTCCTCGAAATGGATGAGTTTGTGGTCGATACCGCCACCGATTTAAAAACCGCCCTCCAAAAGGTTCGAAAGCACAACTATCCGCTTATAATCCTCGACCTCCGCCTGCCCGACGGAAACGGAATAGAGGTTCTCCATAAGGTAAACCCCAAAACCACCAAGGTGATAGTTCTCACCGCCCACGGCGATATAAAGACCGCCGTCTCGGCGGTAAAAAACGGTGCTTACGATTTTCTCCAAAAGCCCCTTAACTATAGGGATTTAAAGAGGGTTCTGCTCAGCGCCCTCGAATCGTTGCAAAACAATACCTTTTCCCAGCAGGAGGTTCTCTCCCAACTCATCGGAAACTCGGAGGCTGTTAAAAAACTCAGGGAAATTCTCCCCGAGTTGGCAAAGGACGATAAACCCCTACTCCTAAGGGGTGAAAGGGGGGTGGGAAAAACCTTTGTAGGTAAATTAATCCATCAACTATCCCCCCGTAGGGATTATCCGATAATCGAAGTTCCCCTCGGAGGAAAGGGTGAATTCGAATTCGAAAGGGAATTGTTTGGCTCTTCTATACCCGGCAAGGAGCAAAAGGGAGCCTTCGAAAGAGCCCAACGGGGGACGGTAATTTTAACCGGTTTGGAAAAATTGCCTATAAACCTCCAAAAAAAACTCCTAAGGGTTTTGAGGGAGGAAACCTATACCCCCTTGGGGGAAAACGTTCCGAAGCGTTTAACCGCGAGGGTTATAGCCACCACCTCTATCAACCTATTCGAGTTGGCGGATAAGGGCAAGTTCCACGAGGGGCTGGTGATGTTCCTCGGCGATAACAGTATCGAAATCCCCCCTTTGCGGGAAAGGAGGGAGGATATAAGACCCCTATTCGATTACTTCCTCGAGAAATTTTCCAAGGAGGAGGGGGTGGAGAAACCAAAGGTATCCGAGGAGGTTTACGAATTCCTCGAAAACTACAAATTTCCGGGGAACGTAAGGGAGCTTAGAAATATGGCCGAGAGGTTGGTATTCCTCCACTCCGGGGAACTCGTAAAAGTCTCCGACCTCAATATAACCCCCCAAAAAGAGGATGACGACCTCTATAAAATTTCCAACTGGAAGGAGGCTAAAAAACGCTTTGAAAAGGAATTCCTAAAGCGGAAACTCCTCGAAACGGGGGGTGATGTCAAAAAAGTCGCCAAGCTTATAAACCTCGATATTTCCAATATCTACAGGAAGATAAAGGAGTACAACCTCGGGGATTTCCTTAAAAAATAACCTTAATGCGTATAGGAATAGTGGGGGGCGGGGCTTGGGGGAGCGCCCTCGCCCACACCTTTTCGAAAAAGTTCGACGTTTTGGTCTACGATAGAAATCCCAAAAAAGTTGAACTCATAAATAGCGGGATTTATCCCGCCGATACCTCCCTTAGGTTGAACCCATCGGTAAAGGCTACCAACAGTTTGGAGGAAGTTTTAACTTCTTCCGATATCGTTTTTATATCGGTCCCAACCCAAGCGGTGAGGGATGTATTGAAAAAGTTCCCCAAAGGGTTTTCCAAACCTTTGATAAACACCGCAAAGGGGATTGAAATAGAAACTTTTAAAACCCTTTCTGAGATAACGAAGGAAGTCTTACCCTCGGCGGAGTACTTTGCCCTATCGGGTCCCTCCTTTGCGAGGGAGGTGGTTCTAAACAAACCAACCGCGGTGGTTCTATCGGGTTTTAACAAGGACCTCGGAAGGGAACTTCAGGAAAAGTTAAACCTCCCCGAGTTTCGCATATATTGGAACGACGACGTTAAGGGGGTGGAATTGGGAGGGGCTCTTAAGAATGTCGTAGCCATAGCGGTGGGCATTTGCGACGGTATGGGAATGGGGCTAAACGCCCGCTCCGCCCTTATAACGAGGGGCTTGAAGGAAATGGCATTTTTGGGGGAACACCTCGGGGCTAAGAGGGAGACCTTTTACGGACTTAGCGGATTGGGAGACCTCGTTTTGACCGCCACCGGCGACCTGTCGAGAAACCGACGTTTCGGCTTGGCAATAGGTAGGGGTAAAAAAATAGGAGAAGCCCTTCGGGAGATTGGAACCGTTGAAGGTTACCACACGGTAAAGGCGGTTTACCGCCTCGCCCAAAAACTATCTTTGGAGCTACCCATAACCGAAACCGTTTACAGGGTTCTCTACGAAGACCTTCCCCTACCCAAGGCGGTCGAATACCTCCTAAACCGCTCCCCCAAGGAGGAATAGGATGGAAATCCACTTCAAGGTATGGCTCGAAAAGGACGGGCAACCAATTTTGAGCTGGGGTAAATACCTCCTCCTAAAGGAGATAGAGAAAACCGGTTCCATTAAGTGGGCGGCTCAAAATTTGGGAATCCCCTACAAGAAAGCCCACGTTTACGTGAAACTCCTCGAGGAGAGGCTCGGTTACAAAATCCTCGAGAAGGTCAGGGGTAAGGGTACGGTTTTAACCGACAAGGGAAAAGAGCTCCTCGAAACCTATGAGGGGATAATTAAAAAATTCGAAGCCCTCGCAAAGGAACTCGAAAACGAACTAAACCAAAAGGGGTTATAGCCTGTAGATAATCCTCCCCCTCGTTAGGTCGTAAGGGGTGAGTTCCACCTTTACCCTATCTCCGGGAACTATCCTTATGAAGTGAACCCTCATTTTCCCCGATAGGTGGGCTAAAACCTCGTGACCGGTGTCGAGTTTCACCCTAAACAACCCGTTGGGCAAAGCTTCGGTAACCTCACCCTCCATCACTATACCGGTTTCCTTCTTGTGTTCCTCTTGGTTTTTCCTCTTCTTTCTCGCCATCAGGTTAAATAATTTATTCGGAAAGTTTTTTAAAAGAGGATTACCTCTATAGGTTCTCCCTTTTTAACCTCGTTAACCCCTTCGTAGACTATACCCACACCGTTGGCAAACCCCATCGAGAGCATATCGCCCGAGGAGGTGTTCCTATAGGGGGTCGCGTAAACCGTTCCGTCCTCCCCGTAGTGGACTTTTACCCTTATGTATTCCCTCCTTTTGGAGCTTTTCCTTCTAAAATCCTCGGTGAGGATTGCCCTAACCTTCGGCTTAAAGAGGTCCTTAGCACCCATCAACTTCCTCAAAGCGGGGTAGACCAATATGTAGAAGTTCACCAGTGCGGAAACCGGATTTCCGGGCAATCCGAAAAAGAGTTTCCCATTTCCGTAGACCCCGAAAAGGGTTGGTTTCCCCGGTTTCACCCTTATCTTGTGAAAGAGGACTTTAACCCCGAGCTCCTTTACGAGGAACTGTATGTAGTCCTTTTCCCCCATTGAGACCCCGCCGGTGGTTATAAACACGTCGAAGTTCTCCATGTTTTCCTTTAGGACCCTTTTAAGGGTTTCGTAATCGTCCCCCACACTTCCGAGGTTTACCGGAATAACCCCGCTTTGGAGGGCCGCCGAATAAAGGGAATAACAGTTGGAGTTGTATATCTGTCCCGGCTTTAGGAGGGGTTCGCAGGGTTCCCTTAATTCGTCACCCGTTGCCAAAATTCCCACCCTCGGTTTGGAAAAGACCTTTACCATACCGTAACCGAAGGCGGTAATAACACCTATCTTTCCCGGGGTAAGCTCTTCGCCTTTGGAGACTACAACGTCCCCCAGCTTGGCGTATTCGCCCGCAAACCTGATATTAGCCCCCGCGGGGAGGGGGTTTTTTATCAAAACCTTATCCCCCTTTACCTCGACCTTTTCGACCTCTACGACCGCATCGGCTCCCGGTGGGATGGGTGCACCGGTAAAAATCTTAAAAGCCCCCTTCGGGGGGAGTTCCTCCTCGACGAATTCCCCCGCCGCCACCTCGCCGACGATTTTGAGCTCTACGGGATTCTCGGGGGAAGCCCCTTTGGTATCTTCGCTCCTTACGGCAAAACCGTCCATAGCGGAGTAGTCAAAAATGGGATAGTTGAAGGTCGCCTTTAAATCCTGCGCCAATATCCTTCCGACAGCTTCGGTAACCGATACTATCTCCACCGGGGTGGTGCGATTGACCGAACTTAAAACCCTGTTTAGGGCTTCTTCAAAGGGGAGTAAAGCCATAAAAAAGAATTGTCCCCGCGGGGGCGGATAATTAAAACTCATGTCCCGATTGGTTATAGACGGCTCTATCGGGGAAGGGGGAGGTCAAATAGTTAGAACCGCCCTTTTGATGAGCTCCCTATTGGGTATCCCCGTTGAGATAAAGAACATAAGGGCAAACCGTTCCCCGAAGGGGCTCAAAAAGCAGCATTTGGGAATAGTCAAAGCCCTCAAGTATATAACCAACGCCAACGTCGAAGGGGCTTATGAAGGCTCCACCCACCTCATCTTTGAACCTAAAACCCTAAAGAGCGGGGCTTACAGGATAAACCTCGAGACCGCGGCATCCATACCTCTGTTTTTGCAAACGATTTTGCCCCTCTCCTTTTTCGTCCCAAGGAGGTTTTTAATAGCGGTCAAGGGGGGAACCGATGTAGATAAATCCCCCACCATCGACTGGGTTATAAACGTTTTCCTCCCCTACCTGGAACCCCTCGCGAATAGGGTCTCCTTGAGGGTTATAAGGAGGGGTTTCCTACCCGCGGGGGGAGGTTTTGTTTCCCTCCAAGTGGAAAGTAAACTCCAATACCACCTTTTTGGGTTGGAGGAGATAAGGGCGTTCCTCAAAAGGGAACTAAACCTCCAACGCCTCGAAAGGGGAAGGATAGAAAGGATTAGGGGGATTTCGGTAGCCCACAAATATCTGCAGGAGCGGAAGGTAGCCGAAAGGCAAAGGCTCGGCGCTTTGGAATACATAAAGGAAAGGTGGAACCGAAGGGTATCGGTCGAAAACTACTACGTCGACGCCGACAGCATAGGAACGTCGATAACCCTATGGCTAAGGGACGACAAGGGCAACATCTTGGGGTCGGATAGCCTCGGCAAGAAGGGCAAACTCGCCGAAATAGTTGGAAAAGAAGCGGCTCAAAAGCTCGTAGAGGATTGGGAAAGCGGGGCTACCGTCGACCGCCATTTGGCGGACCACCTCATTCCGATATTGGGATTGGCGGGAGGTGCTATAAAGGTTCCCGAGTTCACCGACCACCTAAAGACCAACATAGAGGTGGTAAAACACTTTTTGGGGGACATTTTCGAAATAGACGAAACCGAAAAGGTGATAGTTGCAAAGGTTTAAAACTCCGAGAGTTTCTTAAAAATTTCGACCAACCTCTTGGTGTAGGGGTGTTGGGGGTTCCTGTAGAGGGAGTAAACGTCGTTTTCCTCCACTTTTTGTCCATCCTTCATCACCAAAACCCTATCGGCGACCTCCCAAACAACCCCAAAATCGTGGGTAACCAAAATAATGGAACTCCCGTCCCCTTTGAGTTTCCTAAACAGATTTAAAACCGCCTTTTGGGTCGAAACGTCGAGGGCTGTGGTGGGCTCGTCGGCGAGCAAAAGCGACGGGTTGTTTACCGTGGCGTCGGCTATGTTTACCCTCTGCTTTAGACCACCCGATAGCTGGTGGGGGTAGGAACGGTAAACCCTCTGCGGGTCGGGAACCCCGCAATAGCGGAGCTTTTCTATAGTTTTTTCAAAACAAAAAGCCCCTTCGGGGGAGTGGATTCGGCAAGTTTCCTCGATTTGTTTCCCAACCGGAAAGAGGGGGTCCAAGTAAACCGACGGCTCTTGGAAAATAAAACCGATATCCTTACCCCGTAGTTTGTTCAGTTCCTCCTCCGAGAGGTCTAATAAATTCCTTTCCCCGAAAAGGACTCTTCCCGAAACCTTACACCCCTTCGGTAAAAGACCCGCTATCGCGTAGAGGAGGGTCGACTTTCCGCTTCCGCTTTCTCCGACCACGCAAAGGATTTCCCCCCTCTGGAGGGAAAAGGAGACATTTTTCACCGCAGGGGTGGGGGAATTGGGATAGAACACCGTTAGGTTTTCCACTTTTAAAACAACCATTGTTAGAATTTAAAATTTCAAAACACCAAAAGGGGGTAAAGTTATGGGAACCACCGAAGTGGTATTGATTTCCGCGGTTGTAGCCGCCGTAGTTGGGGCGTTGGGGGCCGTTTTCGCCTCGGTATTGGGACACCTAATGGATGAGGATTAATATGGAGAGGATAAAAACCTTCGAAGGTTTCCTCCACAAGGGGGAAAAGTACCGCTTTGCCATAGTGGCGTCCCGCTTTAATTCGGCTTTGGTAGACCGCCTCGTGGAGGGTGCCATCGATTGTCTGACCCGCCACGGCGTTCCCGAAAAGAACATTAAGGTGGTAAAGGTACCCGGCGCGTGGGAGATACCCCTCGCGGCTAAAAAACTCGCAAAGCGGGAGGATGTGGACGCCGTTATAGCGGTGGGAGCCGTTATAAGGGGCGCTACCCCCCACTTCGATTACGTAGCCGCCGAGGTTTCCAAAGGCTTGGCAAACATCTCGATAGAGCTCGAAAAACCCATAACCTTCGGGATAATTACCGCCGATACCCTCGAGCAGGCTATAGAGAGGGCGGGAACAAAACAGGGGAACAAGGGTTGGGAAGCCGCCTTGGCGGCTCTCGAAATGGTCGAACTCCTCGGTAAAATTTAGTCCATGTTTTCCTTCGCCAAGTGCTTCGCCAGCTATTGCTACGTAGGTTTCCTGCCGAAAGCCCCCGGAACGTGGGGTAGCCTTTTCGCCCTGCCTTTGGCTTATGTCCTATACCAATTGGGTATAGTCCCCTACGCGGTAGCCTTTTTGGCGATTACCCTTTTGGGGATTTGGAGCTCCAAGGTTTACTCCGAAAGGGTGGGAGAAGAAGACCCCGACGAGGTCGTTATAGACGAGGTTGTTGGAATTCTCGCGGTGTTCTTCTTTGTAAAACCGACCCCTTTGGGTTTGGTTTTGGCTTTTTTCCTCTTTAGGTTTTTCGATATTCTAAAACCTCCGCCGGTGAACTGGTTGGAAAGGTTCCCCCACGGGTTTGGGATTATGCTCGACGACATAGGGGCGGGGATTTTGACCGGTTTAACCCTTTGGGGGATTGAAAAGCTACTTCCTACAATTGTCGGAGGATAAATTCCAACACCTCGGGGTAGTCCTCCTTACCCTCCACTTTGAGGACTATATTGTCCACCTTCCCCTTAACGTCGTCCTCGAGCTCTCCCACCACTATTTTTGGAAAACCCTTTTCGAATTTAAAACCCTCCACGAGGACTATATCGCAATCCTCGAACTCCCTTAGGAGTTCCTTTAAAAGTGGAACTTCGAACCTCCAAAGGGTTATTAGATTTGGGGAAACGAGGGCGGTTTTTACCGTATTGGGCTTTACCCTGTAGGTGTCGGAGCCAACCTTATCGGTTATCCCCTTCCCCTTGGGGTCGTGCTTTATATACCCCACGCGGAAACCCCTCTTTTTTAATTCCCCGGTGAGGAATTCTATCAGGGTGGTTTTCCCGCTGTTGTGTTTTCCTATGATTTGAAAAACCTTCATAGGTAGAAATACGTTAAACTCAAAAAGGGTTTTAAGGTATAGGTTCTCCAAACGAGGATTTGAACTATGCTTTTCCCCATTTCGGATAAAATTAAGGAAAGAACTCATAGCGGAAAACCTTTTCTCCCTTAAATTTGGACTTGAAACGGGCTTTATCCGAATTTGTAAAAAACCTTTTTGGGAGGTTTCTATATGGCGAGGATAAAGTGGATTACCGACGTAGAAAAGTTACCTTTAAGCGGGGAAGAAAAGGAAAAAATAAAGAAAGTTAGCGAATTCTTTCCTATGAAATTGACCGAACATTACGCAAAACTTATAGATTGGTCCAATCCAAACGACCCTTTGAGAAAAATAGCCGTTCCTTTTGAGGAGGAGCTTCAAGAGTGGGGCTACCTCGACCCCTCGAACGAGAAAAAGTACACCGTTGCCCCGGGATTGCAGCACAAATACCGCGATACAGCCCTATTCTTGATAGCTCCAACCTGTTTGGGATTTTGCCGTTTCTGTTTCCGCAAGAGGTTGTTTATTAAGGAAAAGAACCTCACGGGGAACGAAATACTTATAGACCTCGAAAGGGCATTCAAATATATAGAGGAACACGAGGAGATTAACAACGTCCTCCTAACGGGGGGAGACCCGCTCGTATTGCCCACCGAGAGGTTGCGCGAGGTTATAGCCCGCCTTAGGGAAATCCCCCACGTTAAGATTATCCGCATAGGGACCAAGGCGCTCGCCTACTACCCCCAAAGGGTGACCGAAGACCCCGAACTGGTAGAGTTGATTAAGGAATACTCCCTCCCCGATAAGAGGATTTACATAATGAACGACTTCAACCATCCGAGGGAGATATCCGACGAAACCATCAGAGCCGTCGATACACTCCTAAAAGCGGGTGCGGTACTCACCAATCAAACACCCCTCCTAAGGGGGGTAAACGACAACCCCTCCACCTTGAGGGAGTTGTTCGAAAAACTATCCTTTATAGGGGTTCCACCTTACTATGTGTTTATAAACCGTCCCGTCAAGGGGAACAAAGCCTTCGCCGTCCCCGTTGAGGAGGCTCTAACCATCTTTGAAAACGCCAAAATAGGGATTTCCGGCTTGGCGGAAAGGGCGAGGTTGGTAATGTCCCACGCCACCGGAAAAATCGAGGTGGTCGGAATGGACGACGAGAACATCTACTTCAAGTATCACCGCGCCGCCGACCCCGAAAACGAAGGGAAGTTTTTGGTCTTCAAAAGAAACCCCGAAGCCTATTGGTTCGACGACTATACCGAGAAGGTTGCCGAATTCTCCTTTAAAGGAGCCCTTACGGGGGTTTAAAAAAAAGGAAGGAACCGTTAGAGGCTTTTCCTTATCTCTTCGAACCTCTTTAAAGCTTCTTCGACGGGAACGTCGAACTTCTCACCCGTTTTGCGGATTTGAATCTCCACCATTCCATCCTTGGCCTTCCTACCGACTACTATCCTTACCGGTATACCCACGAGGTCGGCATCCTTGAACTTAAAGCCAGCCCTTTCGTCGCGGTCGTCGATTATTACGTCTATCCCCCTTTGTAGAGCCTCTTTGTAAAGCCTTTCGGCGATTTCTCTTTGGGTTTCGTCGGCAACGTTTAGGGGCAATATCTCGAGCTCGAAGGGGGCTACGTTTATAGGCCAAATTATGCCGTTCTCGTCGTGGGACTGTTCCACTATAGCCGACATCAACCTCGAAACCCCTATTCCGTAGCAACCCATCACTATGGGTTTTTCCTTTCCATCCTTGTCGACGAAGTAAGCCTGCATCGGTTCGGAGTAGCGGGTTCCGAGGAGGAAGATATGCCCAACTTCCAAACCGCGGGAAACCTTTAGAGGAGCTCCGCATTTGGGACAGGGGTCACCCTCCACCACCTGGGCTACATCGTAAAACTCCCCGTATTCGAAATCCCTACCGGGGTTGGCGTTTATGTAGTGGTAGTGGGGCTCGTTGGCGGCCACTACGAGATTTTTCACCCCGTACAGGGAGTTATCCCAAATAATACGCTCGATTTTCCCCTCGGGGAGGTTTATAGGTCCCACGAACCCCCTTTCGGTTCCCAAAATTTCTTTAATCTCCTCATCGGTGGCGAGTCTGAAGTTTTCCGTTCCCAGAACCCTTTCGAGTTTGTTTTCGTCGACCTCCCTATCCCCCCTTATGAGAACCAAGACGGGTTTACCCTCCACGATGTAGAGGAGCGATTTCAAAATCTTCCTCGGGGGGACGTTTAAAAACTTTGCGAGTTCCTCTATGGTTCTAACGTTGGGGGTATGAACCTTTTGGAGGGGTTTTTCCTCCTCCTTTTCCTCTTCGGGTTTTTCCAAAGGAACTATTTCCGCATTGGCGGCGTACCCGCACTTTTCGCAATAGGCAACCTTAGCCTCCCCGTAGGGGGTTAAGGCTACGAACTCCTCCGATTTTTTACCCCCTATCTGACCCGTGTCCGCTAAGACCCTTAGGTATTTGAGACCGATACGGTTGAAAATCCTTTCGTAGGTTTCCCCCATGAGGTCGTAGGCTTTTTCCGCACCCTCGTAGGAGGTATCGAAGGAATAGGCGTCCTTCATTAGGAACTCACGAGCCCTGATAAGCCCAAAACGGGGTCTCTTTTCGTCCCTAAACTTGGTTTGGATTTGATACAGCAACAG
>CAZNBH010000010.1:0-14458 GCA_964571355.1 uncultured Aquifex sp. | reverse complement strand
CCATAGATTTGCAATTTGAGACCGAAGTTTGCAAAGGTTTTATCGTTAACCTTTAAAAGTGCCGCATTGGTAGTTAGAGCGGCTCCGGTTAAGGCTGCAAGTGCCAATAGTCCTTTTTTCATACTTTCACCCTCCTTTTAAAGGATTGTTTTAAAGCTTTCTGTTAAAGAATTATAGGCTGACAATAATAGGTGTCAACGGTTTGCAATTTTGCCAAAATTTTTCCTTTAAAAGGTGGATAAACACCCTTCCTTTAATAGTTTAGCCTTATCCTTTTCTCTATAATAGGCAATGCAAAATAAAACGGTCCTACTGGCGGTCTTTTTTGTCATTTTCATAATAGTTGCAATAGTTTTCCCCATTCCGGCGCCTTTGTTGGATATCCTTTTAACGTTCAGTATTTCCTACGCTCTAACCCTTTTGGTGTTGGCTATCTTGGTAAAGGACCCTTTGGAGTTTTCGGTATTTCCAACAGCTCTTTTATTGGGAACCTTGCTTAGACTCTCCTTAAATATTGCCGCCGCGAGGAGGATTTTGCTTTACGGACATGAGGGTCCCGATGCGGCGGGGCATTTAATCGAATCCTTTGGGAAATTTGTCGTCGGTGGCTCTCTAATAGTGGGTATTCTTATTTTTCTAATTTTCATCATCATTAACTTTGTTGTTATTACCAAGGGTGCGGAGAGGATTTCGGAGGTTATCGCGAGGTTTACCCTCGACGCTATGCCCGGTAAGCAGATGGCGGTCGATGCCGACCTAAACGCCGGGCTTATAACGGAAGAAGAGGCTAAAAAACGGAGGGAGAGAATCCAACGGGAAGCCGACTTTTACGGTTCCCTCGATGGTGCTTCCCGCTTTATAAAAGGAGACGTTATAGCGGCGTTCTTAATACTCCTACTTTCGATTTTCGGCGGTTTGGCTATAGGGGTTTTCCAACACGGGATGTCCTTTAGCGAAGCCCTGCACACCTATACAATTCTTAGCATCGGTGAAGGGTTGGTTTCCCAAATTCCCCAGCTTTTGCTATCCACAACCACCGCTATTTTGGTAACAAAGGTAGCCTCCCGCGACGAGATAGGACATGCATTCCTCGAGGAGATAAAAAAGTACCCCGACGCCCTGATGTATTCGTCGGGGCTTTTGTTCGCCTTTGCTTTGGTTCCGGGATTTCCGAAAATCCCTTTTCTCCTACTCTCCGCGACGTTAGGAGCGGCTTATTACTTTGCAAAAAAGGAATTGGAAAGGCAAACCCTTAAGGAGATAGAGGAATACCTACAGGAACAAAAGGAGGAGACCAAAGAGGAGGAAAAACCGGAGGACTACATCCCCCAACCCGACCCGGTTACCTTGGAAATTGGCTATGGGTTGATTTCTCTATTCGACGAAAGTCAGGGTGGGCACGCCGCTAAAAAGATTAAAAAGGTTAGAAGGAAGATTGCGGAGGATTACGGCGTAATTATCAGCGCAATTCACATTCGGGATAACCTCGACCTGCAGGCGAACGAATACCGAATTCTGATAAAAGGGGTTGAGGAGGAGAGGTATACCCTCTATCCCGATAAGTTGCTCGCAATAGATACCGGAATGGCTCGGGGTGTTCCCCCTTCGGCTATAGAGACCTACGACCCCGCCTTTAAGATTAAAGCCTATTGGATACCTCCCAATTTAAAGGACACCGTTCAAAAGATGGGGTATATGGTGGTAGACCCCGAAACGGTTCTGGTTACCCACCTTTCGGAGGTGATTAAGAAAAACCTCTGGAGGATTGTAAGCCGTAACGAAATCCTCCAAATGTTGGAAGCCCTTAAAAAGAAATACCCCAAAGTGGTAGAGGATATAGTTCCAAATCAGGTTCCCATTTCGGTAATACACAGGGTTATCCAAAACCTCCTAAAGGAGGGTATTCCGGTTAAAGACCTCTTAACGATTTTGGAAACGTTGAGCGATTACATAGAGGTGGAAAAGGATATAGACAAGCTCACCGAATACGTAAGGCAGGCTTTGGCACCCCTTATTACCAAGCTTTACAGTGTAAACGGAAACCTTTACGCCGCCGTTCTCCACCCCGTGCTGGAGAGCGAACTGGTCAACTACATAGAGAATAAACAGCACGGGGAATTTATGAAGGTTGTTGCCGAGGTGGTTAAACCTCAATTGGAAAAGGCTTTAGAAAACTTTACCCGTGTGGGTTCCGAACCTATTCTAATTACCGCCCCGGAGATTAGGAGATATGTAAAACAGGTTTTGGACAATTACCTACCCCAATACCACGTTATATCCTACGCCGAACTCGATAAGAGCGCCAACCTAAAGGTGGTTTCGGTGGTGGAAAAGAAAACCTAAAGGGTAAATAGGAAAACCTGAACCAACAAAAGGAGCAAAAGGACTAAAAACCTCCCCCTTAGAGGTAAAGCCAATACCCCCAACGACAATAGGGGAAAGAGGTAAACGAAAACCTCGGGTGGGTTTCCCGCCTTTATATAAACCTTTTCGGGTAGGGAATAAAAGAGTTCCCCGTAGAGTTTCGCCACGAGGTGTTGCAATTCCAAAAATGGTGGGAAATGCCAATAGGTGAACATATTTAGGAGACCGACTATTAAAAAGATTTCCGTTAAAAGGGTAAAGAGGGCGGTGTAGAGGATACCCCCGAAGGATATAAAGCCGAAGTATTTGACGATTATTGGATTTATCACACTCAAAACCACCACCGAAGCCTCCACACCGAGCCAGCCGTTTACCACGTTCTTTAAAAAGTTCTGTTCGGGGGTTCGATTGCCACCGTAGTAGAGGATTAAGGCAAGTGATGCGAGATAGCTGAGCCAAAAGCCGACGTTATAGAACCAGTAGGGGAAAAGCAGTAGTGATAACCCGTAGGCAAAGAGCCAAGCCTTTAAAGATACGTAGCGCTCCTCCAAAATTTTGGCGAGCAAAAAGAGTGCAAATGAAAAGAAAGCCCTATAGGCGGGTGCCTTGGGGAATAAAACCAAAAAGGTAAAAAAGGACAAAAACCCCAACGCGAGGTAATAGCGCAACTTCCACCTTACGGGGAATATCAAAAAGAAAGTAAACAAAAGGGCGTAGTGAAGGCCCGAAATCACCATTACGTGATATATCCCGAGGTGGCTTAACCTCTTCCTCTCCTTGTAGGAAAACCAGTTTTCCCCAAATAGGAGCGCCGAACCGAGCTTTTTCTCAAACCTTGAACGGCAAGTTTTTAAAAACCTTTCCTTTAAAAGGTTGTGGATTTTTATCCTCACCTTTTGGAGGAAAGAACGCTTTATTTCAACCACTTCGGGATAGAGGTAATAACCGCTGGCAAACCCTTTAACGGAAAGAATATCGGAGGGATAAACCTTCTTTCGGAGATAGAGCTTAAAAAGTTTCCCTTCCTCGGAAAGGAGGTAAACCCTACCAAAGGAGGTGGCTATAACCTCCCCCTCAACCTTTACGTATCCGTGCAAATTCGCCCGCTCCACTTTGTGAAGGGACGCAAAAAAGGTTGCTATAATGGCGAACGCCAAAAGGATTAAAAAGCCCTTTCCTATTCGGAAAACCTTTATCGGCATAAGCCCTTCCAATTGTTTTCTATTAAACTTTGGAAAATAATGGGTTACTACGTGGTGTTTATCACCGCCCCGGTGGAGGCTGGCAACGATTTGGCGGAATTCATCGTAAAAAACAAGCTCGGGGCGTGCGTTAACCTAATTTCGGAGGTTAGCTCCACCTATTGGTGGCAGGGAAACATAGAGCACGATAGGGAAGTCCTCTTGGTGGTGAAAACCAATAAGGAGAAATTTCCCGAGCTGGTTGAAAAGGTTAAGAAAATCCACCCTTACACGGTTCCCGAAATAATAGCCCTCCCCATAGTGGACGGAAACGGGGATTACCTAAAATGGATAGATGAAAGTTTAAAATGACCTCCGAAAGGGAATTCAAAAAGGTAGAAACCGCCGATGGAACCTTTACCCTTTGGCATCCCCTTTTTGAGGAGTCCTATCACAGCGTAAGCGCCGGTGCTTTGGAGGAGTCGATAAAGAAATTCCTAATTCCCTCCCAGCTCCCCCTTTTGGCAAAGGAAAAGGATGAAATCAACCTTTTGGAGGTGGGTTTTGGTCTCGGCTACAATTTGGTAGCAACCTGCGTAACCCTATTAAAGGTAAATCCAAATTTAAAAATCCATTACGTGGGTTTTGAAAGGGAACTCTCCCCCCTTTTAAAGGAATTGAAGCTTTCCGAACCTTACGGAGGTATCTACGAAAGGCTTAAGGAGAACCTATTAAAGGGAAAGGATGAATTCGAAATAGACCAACTTAGGGTAAAAATCCTTTACGGGGATGCGAGAAAGAGGGTAAAGGAACTCGAAGGGGAGAAATTCGACGCGGTTTACCACGACGCCTTTTCCCCGCGCAAGAATACCGAGCTGTGGACTTTGGAGTTTTTAAGGGAAATAAAAAGCCTCCTTACGGAGGAAGGTTTCTGGGTGAGCTATTCAACCGCCTTGCCGGTGAGGAGGGCTCTCTTTGAGCTCGGCTTTAAAATCTACAACACCCTACCGGTGGGGAGGAGAAGCCCGGGAACGGCGGCAACCTTAAAAGGTATTCCCCGCGATGAGAGAACCTATCCCCTCACCCCAAAGGAGAGGGAAAAGCTCTTTAAGTCCCCCAAAGCGGTTCCCTTCAGAGACCCCTGTTTGTGCCTACCAAGGGAGGAGATTTGGAACAACTACCAAAAGGAGGTTTTAGAAAGGTCACGGTCTACCCCTTAAAGTTTTCTTTATGGAGAGGAAACTCCTACTATCGGGTTTATTTGTAGCCTTGGGTTTTTTAACCTACCTCCTCACCCCCCTACCCGAGGATGCGAGGAGGCTTTTGGCGGTTTTGGTCGTTACGGTTCTTTTTTGGCTCTTTGAAATAGCCCCCCTCGGAGTTACCGCTCTGGTAGCCGCCGCCTCGACTGTTGTTTTGGGAATAGCCGATAAGAAAACGGCTTTCGCCAACTTCGCCCACCCCATCATTTTCCTCTTCATTGGTAGCTTCCTGCTCGCCGAGGCGTTTTCCAAGTACAAAATCGACCGCTACATAGCCCTGCAAATCCTAAAAATTCCCGCCGTAAGGCGGCACGAGGTTTTATTTATAGGGGCTGTTCTCTTTATCCCGTGGTTTTTGTCGATGTGGTTTAGCAATACCGCCACCACCGCGATGCTCCTACCCATCGTGGCCGGTCTGCTCGCCGTTTTATACCCGGACGGTTCTTGGACGAACAAACCTATCAAGTTCCTCCTATTGGGCATAGCCTACGCGGCTTCCATCGGTGGGATTACCACCCCGGTAGGAACACCCCCAAATATCATCGCCCTCGGTTTCCTCGAAAAGGAAGGTATTTCCATATCCTTCGGGGAGTGGATTGCAAAGGTTTTACCCGTTTCGGTAATCACCTTTTTGTTCCTCGTATGGTTGATTAAAAGAATTATTGGAACCATCGACGTTAAAAAGCTTTCCTCCGTTTCCCTCGAGGGGGAAAAATTAAACCGCACCCAAAAGGTGGTCTTGGGCGTATTCCTAACGGTGGTGGTTTTGTGGTTACTACCCTCCCTTTTGGGTATTTTTAAAAGCGCCTTCCCATCCCTAAAGGGGTTAGCCCTTTGGTTTAAACACCACCTGCACTATTCGGTTGTCGCCGTTTTGGGTGCCGGAATTCTTTTTATCCTCCCCTCGGAGGAAAAAAAACCGATACTTTCGGCGGAGGATTTGAAACGGATAGATTGGGATACTATTTTGCTCTTCGGGGGTGGCTTGACCCTCGGAAGCCTAATGTTTAAAACCGGCTTGGTCTCCATAGTTGCGAACAAACTAGCCGCTTTCCTACCGGAAAGCGGATTTTTAACCCTGCTAATCCTCGTTTTGGTCGCCGAGTTCCTTACCGAGTTCAGCTCCAACACGGCGACCGCAAACGTTTTAATCCCGGTGGTCATAGCCCTCGCCAAAAAGCTCGGGTTGGGTGTGGAGCAGACGGTTGTAGCCACCACCTTGGCGTGCAGTTACGCCTTTATGCTCCCCATGGCAACCCCTCCCAATGCGATAGTTTTTGGCTTTGCCAACTTTAAAATCTCGGAAATGGCAAAAATAGGGTTTATCCTAAACGTGGTTGGGGCGGTGGTTATAACAACCTTTGTTTGGTTTCTTTTCTAATCCTCCCCTTTTTGGGAAACTTTTTATTCGGATATGCAAAACGTGGTTTTTAACGTCTACACAAAACCGGTTGTGGATAAGGATAAAAAAGTCCGCTACAGGTTTCTAAAAATAACCAAAAGGAGCGGAAAAAAGGAGGAAGAACTCCTAAAGGGGAGACTTTTCACCTTTTTATCCTCCCAAGGGGATAGGGTGGAAAGAGTCCTGCAGGAGGGACAGAAATTTTTAATACCCATCCCCGTCGATTTCCTACTTCTAAAAAGTCAGATAGCTTCCCTAAACCTAAAGAGGTACAACTTTCTCCTCGGAAACCCGGTTGGAAAATTTACCCGCAAACACCTCCTGCAGGTAAAGAAGCTATTGGACGAGTACCTCAAAGGGGGTCTCGAAATATCTTTCGAAGCTCAAACCTACGATAGGTACAGGTTCCAATTTCCCCCCAAGTTGGTTTCCTTCGTGTGCAAAGACCCCCAATGGGAAACCGACTATCACAAAAACTGCATAAGGAACGTGGACGACGAGGAAACCTTCGAAAGGGTCAAAGAAAAAGGGGACTTCTTTTGCGGGAAACTGTTTGGAGATTTTGAACTCTCGTTGGAAATAACCGCCCTTTCTTTCCTAAAAACGGCAATAGTAAAAGCCCTCGAACTCACCGAGAGGGAAGATGTAAGTATTTCCGACCTCGAAAAGGTAATAAAAAGCGACCCTAAACTCACCGTGAGCCTCTTAAAGTATGCCAACTCCCCCCTTTTGGCTCCCCCTTCTCCCATTAGGGATTTAAAACACGCCTTGGTTTACATCGGTCTAAACCGTATAAAGCAATACCTAACCGTGTTGATGCTCCACGACCTTGCGGCGGTCGACAAGGACTTTGAAGAGATTGCCCTACGGCTGGCGGCGGTCGGAATGCTTTTGGAGGAAAGGGGAAGGGAAAAAGGTCTGCTCTTTAGCCCCTGCCAGCTACTGTTGGCGGGTATCGTTTTGGAGGCTTCGAAACTCTTTAAAAAAGACCCCTCACAAATCCTCCAAATGTTGGAAGTCCCCTCCCATTGCCCCGTTCCCTTGGAAGATAAAAGAATTTCCGAACTTTACAAGGAACTGAAGGAAACCGAAATAACCAAAATGGTTATGGATTTGAAAAAAATCCTTGCGGGGGAAGCCTAACACTCGAGCAACGTTTCAAGGGAGGCTAGTTGCTCCAAGTCTCCCATTACTATCAAAACATCCCCTCCCCTTATAAGCTCCTCCTTTGCGGGGAAGACCAAAAAGGTTTCCCCTCTCTTTATAGCGAGGAGTATCCCGTTGACGTTATTTCGGAAAACCTCACCGACAGAGCGGTTTACCATAGGGGAACACGGCTTTACCTCGAACTCCTCTATATCGAAGGGGTTGTTCTCGTCGAGGAGGATTAAGTTCAAGAGCTTCGACACGTTCGGCTTTTCCAAAGTCATGGCGATAAGTTTTCCCGTTTCTATTTCGGGTAGAAATATCTCGTCGGCTCCCGCCTGTTTTAGCTTCTTTATATTGCTCTGGTTGGATATTCGGCTAACTATTCTCACCTCGGGGTTTAAATTCTTTGCCGTTATCACTATGAATAGGTTCTCCGCATCGGAAGGTATCGTTAGAACTATACTTTTAGCCTCCTTTATCTTTGCCTGCTTTAGGCATTCCTCGTCCTTTGCATCGCAGTCGATAAAGGGTATATGGGGGTATTTTTTAGCCAACTCCTTTACCTTGTTTGTGCTTCGGTCGATACCAACAACCGGCTCGCCGAGGTTTTCGAGGTTTTCCAATAGGGAACGACCGAGACGCCCAAGTCCTATAACGATTACGTGGTCTTGGACATTTTTCAGCATCTTTTGTAGTCTCCTAAAGCGGATAATTTCCCCGAGCTCACCGCTCACCGCCAGGTCGACTATCTTGGAGGTTATATAAACAAAAAACCCCGTTTGGAGAAAGATTACGAGGGTTATATAGAGTCGCCCCAAGGGGGAAAGGGGTTTTACCTCCCCGAAACCCACCGTTGAGACGGTTATCACGATTTGATAAAAGGCGTCGAGAAAACTCCACTTGTCGAAACCCTCTATAACCTGTAGGAGGAAGGAGAGAACAAACAATACCAATAGGTAGCCGATGGAGAACTTCAAAAACTGGACTAAAAAGGAAACCTCCCTCTTGTAGAGCATCCCTATTTTCCGAACCTCGTGAGGAACTCCCCTTTAAACATATCCCTATCGTCGGTAATAACAAATATCTCCTGCACCGTAGAGCCGTTTTTTAACAGAAGTTTCCACCCACTGGGGGTTTCATACTTTAAAAATAAACCTTTTTGACCCTTTCCCCCTTGATTGCGGTAAATCCTACCGGGGATAATCCCCTTTACACTTTCGAACTTTTCGAGTTCCTTTATATATTCCTCCGCCCCCTCTATGAGGTGGTGTTCGAGTTTTACCTTCCCCTTTCTGTACTTCGGCATCTCCTTTAAATTTTTAGCTCCTTCATTATTTCCTGTTGCCTTTTTAGGACATATCGGCTTATCAGCTGTTCCGCCCTGTGGTCGGGTTCCAATTCCAATTCGACCAAATAGGTTCCGTTGAGCTTTTTTACCCCCTTAACGGTCGCCGAAACCTTTACCTCACCGAGGGGGAGCTTAAAGGATACCTTTACCCGAGTGTTTTCCTTCAGATTCCCCGCCGAGGAGGTTATAACCCCAAGCTCCTCGAAGGAGACGTAATCCATATAGCCGAAGATATTCCCCTCGGGGGTTTCTATCCTCACCGCTATCTCCTTTTCGGGAAAAACCCTTACGCCCTTCGGCGGTTTAAAGTCCTTTGCATACCTTAGGGGTTTTAAATACATATACTCCTGTTGGACGTTGGTGATTTCCGCCAAAGCCCATCTATTGGTTTTGGGGACCATTACGAAAACGGTTTCATTCGGGGCAAAAACCTTATAAGGGCACTTTTTCGTTTTTAAAACCAGGTCGGTTACGGAGAAAAGGGGAACCTTACAGGGAACGGGAAAGTTTTTATAAACCGCAAGGGTATTCAAATGTGGAGTTCCACTTTCCTTTATAAGTTTTAAGATTTCTCCCGCCTCCTTGGGTTCAAAAACAACTTTTTGAAATTTTTTTAACTTCAGTTGTTCCAGATACTCGGAAAATACGCTATCGATTAGGTTTATAAAGGAATCCAAATGCTCGGCGAGCTGTTTTACCTTTTTAATCTCCAAACCGGTGCAGGCTTTTCCTTTTAGATAGGCTATATAATCCTCGAGAAATTCCAAAAATATTTGAACCAATATTTCCCTTATCGGGATATCCCACTGGTGGAACTTTTCTATGAACTTTTTTACCAGTTCCAACTTCCTTTTATCGGAGGGTTTTAATATTACCTCGTAAAAGGTTTGGAGGATAAAGTCGAGGTTTCCCTCAACCTTCTTTAAAAGTTCCAGCTCTATAAGCTTTTCCTTGAACTTTTTTGCGAATTTTTCCTTATATTCTTCGAAAAAATCTTTATCCTCTTTTAATAGGTCGGTTGCGGTTGCCATCGGAACAATATTAAAGTTTATAATGCCTATCAATTACATTCCCTACGGGAAACAATACATAGACGACGAGGATATAAAGGCGGTCGTAGAGGTTTTAAAAGGGGATTTTATAACCCAAGGGAAAACGGTTGAAAAGTTCGAAGAGGCTTTAGCTGAATACTGCGGGGCTAAGTATTGCGTAGTTTTCAACTCGGGAACGTCGGCTCTAATAGCGGTTTACAAGGCTTTGGGATTGGGAAGGGGGGACGAATTTATCACCTCCCCAATAACCTTTGTAGCCACCGCCAACGCCGGTCTTCTAAACGGGGCTAAGGTTCTCTTCGGCGACGTAGAACCCGACACCGGAAATTTAAACCCCGTAGGGCTCGAAAGTTTAATAACGGAAAAGACTAAATTAATAGCCCCTGTTCATTACGCCGGCCATCCGGTCGATTTGGAAACTTTTAGAAAATTGGCGGATAAGCACAACCTCTTTTTGGTCGAGGATGCATGCCACGCCTTGGGTGCGAGGTATAAAAACTCTAAAATAGGTTCTTGCCAATATTCGGACGCCGCGGTTTTTTCCTTCCATCCCGTTAAACACATCACCACCGGCGAAGGTGGTGCGGTTTTAACCAACGATGGAACCCTTTACAAACTCCTCAAATTGGTAAGAAATCACGGGATAACCAAAAATGTGGAAGATTTTATAAATACCCCCGAAGGGGATTGGTATTACGAGCAACACCTTTTGGGGTATAACTTTCGGATAACCGACTTCCAGTGTGCCCTCGGACTATCGCAACTGAAAAAGCTCGATTGGTTTGTCTCCCGCCGAAGGGAGATAGCGCAAATTTATAAGGAGCGCTTTGGGGGTAATCCCTATTTCGATTTACCCCCCGAGAGGGATTACGCCTTTCACTCCTACCACCTATTCCCGATAAGGTTAAAGGAGAAATACCTCCCCTACAAGGGGGAAATCTTTAGAAGATTCCGCCAAAAGGGTTTAGGTGTCCAGGTCCATTATATACCGGTGTATAAACAACCCTATTACCGCAAAAGGGGTTTCGAAAATTTCTTCCTCCCCAATGCGGAGAGGTTTTACCATTCCGAAATAAGTTTGCCCCTCTACCCCGCAATGGACGACCAAACGGTGGAAGAGGTGATAAGACGAACCTACGAGGTTTTCGAAGAGATAGAAGGGGAAATTAACGGCAGGTCATAGGACCCACCGGTTCTCCCCCGAGAATATGGAAGTGGATATGGTAAACCTCCTGCCCCCCGTGCTTTCCGGTGTTCACTATTACCCTGTATCCGTCCTCCGCTATTCCAAGCTGTTTGGCTATTTGGGGGATTTTTACCCATAGGTGACCGAGGATTTCCTTGTCCTCCTCGGTTATATCGTTAACCGAGGGAATGTGCTTTTTGGGGATAACCAGAACGTGAACCTTTTTTTGGGGATTTATGTCGTGGAAAGCCATTATGAGGTCGTCCTCGTATACAACCTTTGCGGGGATTTCCTTATTTACAATCTTGCAAAAAACGCACATAAGGAGGAATTTTAAACCTCCACGAGAACCTTGACCAGCCCGCCGGCTATCTCGAAGGCTTTTTCTATATCGTTTAGCAAACGGGATTTATTTTCTTCGTTCACCGTAAGGCGGTCTATTACCACCTCTATATCGTGCTTTTTGTTCTTATCGAGAGGCGGAACATCCTCAACGCGGTAAATTTCTCCGTCCACCCTCACACGGGAATACCCCAACTTCTTTACCCCTTGGAGGAAATCTTTGAATTCCCCCTTTTTACCCCTTACAACGGGAGCTGTAATTATTACCTTTTTCCCCTTATGTTTTTCCATAATTTTGTCCAAAACCTGTTGGGGGGACAAACCTTCCAAAGGTTTACCGCAAACTGGACAATGGGGCTTCCCTATATTGGCGAAGAGGACCCTTAGGTAATCGTAAATTTCGGTTATCGTCCCAACGGTGGAGCGTGGATTTTTGGAGGTGGTCTTTTGGTCTATCGCTATGGCGGGGGAAAGTCCTTCTATATCGTCCACATCGGGTTTTTCCATCACCCCTAAAAACTGACGGGCGTATGCCGACAGACTCTCCACAAAACGTCTGTAGCCCTCGGCGTAAAGGGTATCGAAGGCGAGTGAGGACTTTCCGCTCCCACTTACACCGGTAATAACGACCAGCTTATTTTTGGGTATCTCTACGGTGATGTTTTTTAAGTTATGTTGCCTCGCCCCTTTAATGATTATCTTTTTTTGCCCCATTTAAAGGAAATGGGTAATAGGAAAAAAACCCTTTTCAAGGGGAAGGGACAAAAAGGTTAACCCTTTTCGGGTAAATACCTGTTGTAGATTTCCCCAAAGTGGGTCCTCACATCGATAAAACTCCCCGACGGGAACCTTATCAAATTGGGAAACACCTCGAGGAGCATTTTCGCGGCACTTTCGGGTGTGTGTTTGGGAGACCTTTTTAATCTTCCAACGGAAGGAAAGCGATTTTCATCTTCCCCATGGATAATCCCCTCGAGCATAGGGGTTAATATCAAACCGGGTGCCAAGGCGGTGAAGTGGCTTTTTTCAAACTCCCAGTGGTAGAGCTTGATAAGGCAGTTTAAAGCCGCTTTGGACATAGAGTAGGCGTTCCAACCCTTGTTGCAGTTAACCGCCGCCCCGCTCGAGATTGCCACAACCTGACCCACCCTCAGGTTGTTTTCCATCTCTAAATCCTTTAATAGGTCCAAGAGCACCTTGTTTGCCCACACGTTGATATCGAGGACCCTACGGAAATCCTTTAAAGGGGTATTTCTCATTTCGTTCAACCTTCCGAGGATTCCCGCGTTCAAAATAACCCACGGAAGGGTTTTGCTTACCTTTTCCAGTAACCTTTGGGCGTTGGGATAGACCTCTTCCAACCTCTCGAGGTCGCAATATTGGAAGAAAAACCTACCGTTGTCTTTTAACTCTTCCGGAAAATTCCTCGAAAGGGCAAAAACCTTATACCCCCTGTTTAGGAACTCCTTCGCCAAAGCCAACCCCAAACCGGAACCTACCCCGGTGATAAACACATTTAGGTAGGGCTCAACTATTTTCCAAACCTCGTTAAAAACTTCCTCCAAACTTTTATCGGAGGTATCGATAATTACCGCATCCTCGGCAGGTTTAAAGGGGTATTCCTTCCTCGAGCGGTCCCTTTTATCCCGCTCTATAACCGCCCTTAGGATTTCTTCGTAGGAAACATTTATTCCCTTTTGGCGGAGTTCCTCATATCGCCTTTTAGCCCTCACCTCGGGGGAGGCGGTTAAAAAGATTTTAACCTCCGCATCGGGAAATACGTAGAGCCCCGCATCCCTTCCCTCGACCACCGCGTTGCCGTTATTTACCAATTTCCTTTGAAACTCGAATAGTTTTTCCTTTATAGCCCCGTGTTTGGCGACAAGAGAGGCGTATTTACCCACCTCCTCGGTTCTTATAAGTTGACTTACATCTTCCCCGTTGAGGTAAATTTTGAATTCCCCGTGTAGGTACTCAACCTTAATATCGACCTCTTGGAGGACCTTTAAAATCTCTTCAACCGAAAAATTATCCGTTTTACCCGTATAACGATGAACCGCCAAACCCAAAGCCCTATAGGTTGCCCCCGTGTCGAGGTAGAAAAAGGCTATTTTTTGAGCCAAAAGCTTTGCAATGGTCGACTTTCCGCTTCCCGCCGGACCGTCTATCGCTATTATCATTAAGGTTAAAATTTTTAAAAGGAAAGTGCCGCCTTCGGCGGGCTTAAGAACCCTTTTTGTACTTCATTTTTCTAATTTCCGCCAACGAGGGACCAATTTTTACCAGTCCGAGTTCCGTTATTTCCATCAGGTGGAGTTTGGTATCGTGTCCGCAAAGTCTGCATCCGTCTATACGGAAAAACCTAACGAGGTCCCCGATTTCCGCCCCGTACAGACGGGCTTGATACGGGTTTATTACCAATTCTTTGGCAACCACAAAAGTACAGTCCACTATGTGGCTTACAGCGTAGCCACCCGCAGCCTCCGCCGACAGTTCCTCGTGCCCGCTCCTTTTTTGGGAAACAAAAATAGCCGTTTGATACCACTTTTTCATAAAGTTGAAAAATTGGCGGACTATTTGACGGGCAAGCATCTCTTTGGCTTCAAAAAGACCCGTTATGGAGTCGATAATCGTATAGTGGGGCTTGTAAGTCCTATAAACGTATGCCAAAGTCTCGAACATATCGGGAAGGTTATTTCTTATTTTGTGATTAGAAGCCGCATCTATTAGGATGATGTTGTCCTCGAATTCCTCAAAGTTTAACCCCATTGCGGTAGCCCGTTCCTTTAAACCGAGAACCACAAAGGGAGCGGGACTTTCCACCGTTACAAACACCACTTTTTCCCCTTCGGAGGCGCGTTTAACCGTAAACTGTTCCGCCATAAGGGATTTTCCCGTATCGGAAACCCCCGTTAGGTTGATTACGGCGTATCTCGGAATTCCACCTAAAGGTTTCTTTTGAACCTTTCCGGTTTTGGGGTCTATTTCCGCTTTAAAAAACAGGTTGTCCAAGCCCTCTATACCGGTGGGAACACCCTCTATTTTGGGAGCCTTCTTTAAAGCCTCATGTCCCAACCAGATAGCATCCTTTACAACTTCCGGCTTGTGGTATTCCTCCTCGGGATAATACTTCCTCTCCATGTAGTTTTTATTTAGTAACCTCAAAAGGTTT
>CAZNBH010000009.1:0-14631 GCA_964571355.1 uncultured Aquifex sp. | reverse complement strand
TCCCGCGTAGGTTTCCTCATCGGGATAATCCACAAGGGGACAACAGTTTTCGAGAGCCTCCACATGTCCGCCCCTCGTTTTGAAGGCGATGACGGGAATGTTCAAGGCGAAGGACTCGAGTATTACCATCGCCAGACCTTCCCACAATGAGGTCATGGCAAAAACCTTTGCCCTTTTGAGGTAGGGAAAAGGATTTTCCACCCATCCGAGGAAGAAAACCTTTTGTTCCAAGCCGAGTTTTTTCACCCGCTCCTCCAATTCCCTCCGTAGGGAACCGTCGCCTATGAGAACCAAACGGGTTTCGGGTAGTTTTTTGTTAACCTTTGCAAAGATGTTTATCAGGTGGTGCAACCCCTTTTGCTTTTCCATCCTTGCGATGTTGATAATCACCGGATGGGTTTGGAAAAGTTCCTCGAATTTCTCCCCTATGGGTGCTTGGGCTCTTTTTCTTATCCCCTCTATGTCGATTGGGTTGTAAATCACCCTGATTTTGTCATCCCTGATGAAAAAAGCCTCCTTTAGGTCTTCCTTTACCCCCTTGGAAACCGCCACTATGAGGTCGTTTTTTTCGAGCAAAAACTTTTCGAGATACCTATAGGGTAGGTGGTACCACCGGTTATAGGTGAGGTAATTATCGGAATTGTGAACAGAACCTATTAACTTAGTCCTCAGTTTGGGATGAAAAAGTCTAACAAGCCCCAAAACGTTGGATTGAGGGCGCATAAACCCGTAGCAAACGTCTACATTTTCCCCTTTTAGGAGCATTCCCAATTCCCTTGCCCTTAGGAGGTCTCCTCTACTTTTTAAAACCTTTATGGGGAACTCTTGGGCTATTTCTATAGGGGGTTTGTTTATTACAAAAAAGACCTCGTGTTGTTTTCTCCTCATTTCGGATGCCAAAAAGTGGGCTATTCTCGCCGTTGCCGAAATCCCCCAGAGGTTGTTCAGATAGAAGCAAATCCTCATTAAGGGGGAAAAATTTAACCTTATGTCCCTTGTTAGGATAAAGGAAGGTTCGGCAACCATTGAAGTACCGAAAAAGGTTGTAGAACACATCACCGAGAGGAACGAGGTTTTTTACAACCCCGCGATGGCGGTGAATAGGGATTTAACCGTTCTCCTCCTAAGGGTATACGTTAAGGAAAAGGACCGACCTATAAAGGTTGCCGAACCTTTGGCCGCCTCCGCAATAAGGAGCATAAGGATATTGAAGGAAGTCCCCAATGTGGAAAAGGTTTATATAAACGACCTCTCCTTGGATGCCCTAAGGTATGCGAGAAAAAATTTGGAACTCAACAATATAGACCCCTCCAAGGTGGAAATTTGGAACGAAGACGCCAACGTTTTCCTTCTAAAAACCAAATATTACGACTATATAGATATAGACCCCTTCGGGACTCCGGTCGATTTTCTCGATGCAACGGCAAAGAGTTTAGCCCACAGGGGTGTTGTGGGGATAACCGCCACCGATACCGCACCCCTCAGCGCCACCTATCCCAAAACCTGTTTAAGACGTTACTTTGCCAAACCGATAGAAAACGAGTTTTACCACGAGGTGGGTCTAAGGATTTTAATAAAGAAAGTCGCCGAGTTCTTCTTTCAGTACGACATCCCCATAGAGGTTTTGTTCTCCTATTCCTATTTGCACCACTTCAGGGTCTTTATAAAGAGGTACAGGGGAGCCCGAAGGGTGGACGAAATTTTAAAAAACAACATAGGTTACCTCCTCTATTGCCACAAATGCCTCTATAGGTCTACCCATCCCTTTACCGAACTAAGGGAAATAAACTTAACCTGTCCCGTTTGCGGTCACAAGCTCGATTGGGCGGGACCCCTCTGGGTCGGAAATCTTTGGAATACCCAAACGGTGGAAAATATGCTCGAAGAACTCCCCAAGGTGGAGCACCAAAGGGAAACGGAAAAACTTTTAAAGGTAATTTACAAGGAGAGTAAACTCCAAACGGTGGGTTTTTACACCCTATCCTCCCTGGGGAAGGCTTACCGGTTGCCCTCTCTCCCTTCGAAGGGGAAAGTTTTAAAAGTCCTAAAAGGGGTTCCCACCCACTTTTCCGGCGAGGGGTTTAGAACCTCTTTGAACCATAAAGAGGTCGTGGAAACGGTAAAGAAACTCGTGGGGGTTAAATAGGGAAAACCTTAGATAGTTCTCGAAAACCTCCTCTCCTTCCTCCGTTTGGTGTACACATCGAAGACCATACAGATGTTCCTTATTAATAGTCTCCCCAGGGGGGTTACCTCTATTCTATCCCTTTCGAGTTTTAAAAGTCCGTCTTCCTCCATCGGTTTTAGTTCCTCGAGTTCCCTTTCAAAGTAGCGGTCGAAATCTATCCCGAAACTGGTTTCTATTTTCCCCTTTTCCAATCTGAAGTTGCAAATGAGTTCGGTAATTACCTCCCTCCTAATGAGGTCGTCCCCGTTTAACTCTATCCCCCTAAAGGTGGGTAAAAGCCCGCCGTCTATAGCCTCGTAATAGGGTCTTACCGTCTTGTAGTTTTGCCCGTAGTAGCGCTCCAACATCGAAATCGAACTCATCCCTATCCCTATGAGGTCTACACCCTTTTTGGTGGTATACCCTTGGAAGTTCCTCCAAAGTTTTCCCTCCCTTTGGGCTATTACCAGTTCATCGTCCGGTTTGGCGAAGTGGTCCATCCCGATATACACGTAGCCCGCCTTAGTAAATTCCTCTATAGCGGTTTCGAGCATATGCAACTTTTCTTTTGGCTTGGGTAAAGTGGAGGGGTCTATTCTCCTCTGAAGGGGTTTTAACCACGGAACATAGGCGAAGTTGTAAACGGCAACCCTATCGGGGTTTAGTTCTATCGTTTTCCTCACGGTATCCAAGAAACTTTCGGGTGTTTGATGGGGAAGCCCGTAGATAAGGTCTATATTTACCGATGCAAAACCCAATTCCCTAACCCATTGCATAACCCTTTCCATTAGCGGGAACGGTTGAATCCGATTTATAGCCCTCTGAACGGTTGGATTGAAATCCTGAACCCCCATCGAGATGCGGTTAAATCCCAGTTCCCTGTAGAGTTTCAAATACTCGAAATCGACACTACGGGGGTCTATTTCTACCGAAATCTCCGCATCGGGAGAAAGGTTGAAGTTTTCCCTTATAAGGGAAAAGAGAAACTCGGTTTGTTCCTTTGTGAGGTAGTTGGGTGTTCCCCCACCCCAGTGGAGTTGGATTACCTCCCTACCGAAGTCGAGGTACCTTTTGAGGTATTCAATCTCGTTTTTTAACCTCCGAAGGTAGGGAACTTCCCTTCCCCTTATACGGTTTATAACTACGTTACACCCGCAAAACCAACAGGCGTTTTCGCAAAAAGGTATATGGAAATACAACGAAAGGGGTTTTCCAACTTTATTGCTCTCCAAAAGGTGCTTTATATAGTGCTCCCTACCGAAGTTTTCGCTAAACTCGGTTGCGGGGGGATAGGATGTGTATCGGGGACCCGGTTTGTCGTATTTTTTTATAAGTTCCTCGGAAAAGACTACGTTCATTTTTCGAAAATATTAGCCCCCTTCGGGGGAATTTTCCAGAAGGGGGAAAAGGATTAAATGGTCATGGGCATTATTAGGCAAATATAGGGTTCCTTTTCCAAATCCCAAGGTTCCAAAATTGCGGGGGAATCCTCGTCCACAACCCCAAACCAAACTTTATCGCTATCGTAGTTGTCCAAAGCCTCTATCAAATACTTGGCGTTAAACTCAACGCTAATGGGTTCTCCCATGTATTCGGCCTCGACCTCATCCTGCGCTTCGCCGAATTCGGGGTCGGCCACCTCGAGCTTCAAAAGGTTATCGGCAAAGGTTATCTTTACCGGTTTTACCTTACCTTCAACGAGTAAAGTTACCCTCTTTAAGGCGTTTATAAAATCCTCGGTGTTGACCAATGCCTTGTAGGGAACCTCTTGGGGGATTACAGCCTCGTAATCGGGATATTCCCCCTCGAGGGTTCTAATAGCCACACTCCACCCGTCGCCCTTTACAAAGGCGAAATTCTCCGATTGGGAAAACTCCAGGGTTTCGAGTTCCCCTACAAGTTTTTTCAAAACTTTAAGCGACTTTTTAGGGATAAGGAGTTTTAGGTCGAAACCTTCAACGGGAGGTTTGTAAAGAGCCAACCTATGTCCGTCGGTTCCCACGAAGTGGATTTCGTTTCCCTTACCGTTGATGAACATACCGTTTAAAACGAGATTTTCCGCATCCTTGGGAACCGCGTAATCGGTTCTATCTATTCCTTCGAGCAAAACACCCCCTTCGAGGGTTTTGATTTCCGCATCTTCTTCCGGTTGGGGGAATTCGGGAAACTCTTCTACGTCGACGGTTGCAAGTTTAAACTTTGACCGACCGCATTCCACGAGGAGGTTTTCTCCCTGTAGGGAAATAATCACCTCCGCACAGTTCCCGTTTTTCACTATGTCGTACAGTTTTTTTGAGCTAACGCAGGCTTTTCCCCCTTCCAAAACGTTGGCGGGGATTTGAAGGGTTAGGTAGTTTTCCAAATCGGTGGCTTTAACGGTTAGAGTTTCCCCTTCCGCGATGAGAAGGAAGTTGGTAAGTATCGGTAAAGCCGCCTTTTTTTCGGTGGCCTCTTTGGCTTTGGCGAGGGCTTTTTCGAGAAGGGTTCTTTCACAGGTTAATTTCATAGAGATTAAAATTATGAATGCCCCGGGGGGGATTCGAACCCCCGACCTCGAGATTAGGAATCTCGCGCTCTATCCTCCTGAGCTACCGGGGCTGCGGATATATTTATTTTATAAACCGTTTAACCAAAAAGTCAATACCTTTAAAAGGAGACCGAACGAAAAGCTTTATTATACCACCTTTTAAGGTTGATTTCAGTTCTATGTTATAATAATCGTTTGGCTTTCTATAGGTGAAAAAATTGGAGGAGGCTTTACCGAATGCCGACTATCAACCAATTGATAAGAAAGGGTAGGGAGAAAAAGCCCAAAAAATCGAAGGCTCCCGCCTTGCAGGGATGCCCTCAAAAAAGGGGTGTTTGTGTAAGGGTTTACACCGTAACTCCCAAAAAACCTAACTCCGCGTTGAGGAAGGTTACAAGGGTAAGGTTGTCCAACGGAATAGAGGTAACCGCCTACATCCCCGGAGAAGGACACAACTTGCAGGAGCACTCGATAGTACTCGTAAGGGGTGGAAGGGTTAAGGACCTACCCGGTGTTAGGTATAAGGTTATCAGAGGTGCATTGGACGCCGCAGGTGTTCCCCACAGGCGTCAATCCCGCTCCAAGTACGGAACCAAAAGACCTAAGGACGACAAAAAATAATTAGCGGAGGTTGGATATGCCGAGGAAAGGACCTGTTCCTCCGAGGGAAATACCCCCGGATAGCAAATACGGAAGCGTTTTGGTTCACAAATTAATCAACCGTGTTATGAAGGACGGTAAGAAATCGGTCGCCGAATATATCGTTTATACCGCCTTGGAAGAAGCCGCCAAGGAATTGGGGTTAACCCCCGTAGAGGTTCTCGAAAAGGCGGTAGAAAACGTAAAACCCGAATGGGAAGTGAGAACCAGAAGGGTTGGTGGTGCAACCTATCAGGTTCCCGTTGAGGTTCCCGAAAGGAGACAAATCTCCCTAGCCTTGAGGTGGATTGTCGAAGCGGCAAGGGAGAGAACCATCGGGGATGGCAAAAGAAATAAAATGGAATACAAACTAAAGCAGGAACTAATAGACGCGATTAACGGCAAAGGTGGGGCTATTAAAAGGAAGGAAGAAACCCACCGTATGGCGGAAGCCAATAAAGTTTTCTCCCACTTCAGGTGGTAATTTGATGTCGGAAGTTCCCACTTTGGGAGAATTTCCTCCTACTTTTTTGACCTTTAAAGGTTTTCCTCAAATAAAAACACCTTTTGGAGGTTAAAAAATGGCAAGGCAAGTTCCCATAGAACACTTGAGAAATATCGGTATCGTTGCCCACATCGACGCCGGTAAAACCACCACCACAGAAAGGATTCTCTACTACACCGGTAAATCCTACAAAATAGGTGAGGTTCACGACGGTGCCGCAACTATGGACTGGATGCCCCAAGAAAAGGAAAGGGGTATTACCATCACCGCCGCAACCACCGCGACCTATTGGGACAAAGATGGAATCCGTTACCAAATCAACATAATCGACACCCCGGGTCACGTCGACTTTGCGGTTGAAGTTGTCCGTTCTATGAAGGTTCTCGACGGAATAGTGTTTATCCTCTCGGCGGTTGAAGGTGTTCAGCCTCAATCCGAAGCCAACTGGCGTTGGGCCGACAAGTTTGAAAAGCCGAGGATTATCTTCGTCAACAAAATGGACCGTCTCGGTGCCGACTTCTTCAGGGTGCTCGAAGAGGTCGAAAAGAAATTGACCATAAAACCGGTTGCTATTCAAATACCCGTCGGTGCCGAGGACGCCTTTGAGGGTGTTATCGACCTCTTCGAAATGAAAGAAATCATTTGGCTCGAGGAAACCCTCGGGGCTAAGTACGAGTATAGAGAAATCAGACCAGAACTAAGGGAGCAGGCCGAAGAATGGCGTGAAAAGATGATAGAGGCTATCGTCGAAACCGATGAGGAATTGATGGAAAAATACCTCGAAGGGGAAGAGATAAGCAACGAGGAACTCAAAAAGGCGTTGAGAAAGGCTACCATAAACAGGCAATTGGTTCCCGTTCTATGCGGTTCGGCGTTCAAAAACAAAGGTGTTCAACCCTTGCTCGACGCGGTTGTGGATTATCTACCTTCGCCCATAGACCTACCGCCCATCAAAGGTTTCAACCCCAAAACCGGTGAAGAGGTTGTTATCAAACCGCTCGACGACGAGCCCTTCGTGGCTTACGTGTTCAAGATAATGGCCGACCCCTATGCCGGACAGCTCACCTACATAAGGGTGTTCTCCGGTCACGCGAAGGCGGGAACCTATGTTTACAACGCCACCAAAGGTAAAAAGGAAAGGCTCGCAAGGTTCTACTTGATGCACGCCAACCACAGAACCGAGGTTCCCGAGGTTAACGCCGGTGATATAGTTGCGGTTGTCGGTCTCGATGCGGCTACCGGGGATACCCTTTCCGACGAAAAACATCCCGTTGTTCTCGAAAAGTTGGAATTCCCCGAACCGGTTATATCCATGGCTATCGAACCCAAAACCAAAAAGGACCAGGAGAAATTGTCCGAAGTTCTAAACAAACTGATGAAGGAAGACCCCACCTTTAAGGCTACCGTGGACCCCGAAACTGGGCAAACCCTTATCCACGGAATGGGTGAGCTACACCTCGAGATTATGGTCGACCGTATGAAGAGGGAGTACAACATCGAGGTCACCATGGGTAAACCCCAGGTTGCCTATAGGGAAACCATTAAAGGGGTTGCCAAGAACGTTGAGGGTAAATACATCAGACAGTCCGGTGGTAGGGGTCAATACGGTCACGTTGTTATAGACCTAGAACCTCTACCCAGGGGTAAAGGTTTCGAGTTCGAGGATGCCATAGTTGGTGGTATCATTCCCAAGGAGTTTATCCCCTCCGTTGAAAAAGGTATTAAGCAGGTTCTCGAAAGCGGTGTTATAGCCGGCTATCCTATAGTGGACGTAAAGGTTAGACTCCATAACGGGTCTTACCACGAGGTTGACTCGTCCGATATCGCATTCCAAATAGCCGCACAAATGGCGTTTAAAGAGGCATTCAAAAAGGCCAACCCCGTATTGCTTGAGCCCATAATGGAGGTTGAGGTAGAAGTTCCCGAGGAATACATGGGTGCGGTTATCGGAGACTTAAACTCCAGAAGGGGTAAAATCCTTGGAACCGAGAAAAAAGGTCAAATAGTTACCATTAAAGCCCACGTTCCCCTAGCGGAAATGTTCGGTTATGCAACCACCTTGAGGTCTCTAACCCAAGGTAGGGGAACCTTCCAAATGACCTTCTCCCACTACGAAGAAGTTCCTAAGAATATCCAAGAGAAAATTATCGGTGAAAGGATGAAAGAAAAGGAAAACAAATAAGCTTTTTCCTTCCTTTTCTTAATCCATATCTCCGCACCTTTGGCGCATAACAATAGGACTTCTCCAAATAAACACTATCGGGAAGCTCAACACGTGAACCAACCTTGTAAAAGGCCATACGGCTATAAGGAGCATTACGAGCAGAATGTGCAGTTTGAACAATAGGGGAACGTCCACCATTAAAGAGGGGTCGGGGCTTAGGGTTAGTATTCCCCTGAGCCAGGGGGCTATCGTGTCCCTGTATTCAAAACTACCGTTGTAGTTGCTTAACGTTGCCAATATACCGAACAGCATTACAAAAAAGAGAATTCCTAAAACTACCCAATCGCTTGGAGTAGTGATAGCCAGTACCCGTTTGAAGTAGGCGCGTCTCCAAATAAGGATTAATAGCCCTACAAAAGCCAATAAACCGGCGGGGAGACCCAACCAGAACGCAATGGTGTGATAGGCGTGCTCGCCCAATCCCAGCGCCTCGTGAACCGATTTGGGGATAAGCAAACCTATAAAGTGACCTCCTAAAACAACCAGTAACCAGTAGTGGAAAAGCATACTTCCCCAACGGAGGGTTTTCTTTTCCAGTAGTTCACTCGACTTGGTAGTCCAAGTTATTCCGTCCCTTAAATAGCGATAGATATGCCCGACCACAAATATGGTTAGGGCAATGTAGGGAAAAGCCACCCAGAGTAAAATGTCCCAGACTCCTACGTTGTACATTTTTACCACCTCCTACTTTTTAACCAACTCCTTTTGTAGGAAGAGGCTTAAAGCCTCCAAGAGGTAAAAGTAAGGATTTCCCTTTTCGTGGAAATTTTTTTTCATCTTTTCCAACTCGGGGAGGTATTTTTCAAGAATTTCCAACCCCTTGTAGTAATCCCCGAGGGCTGCGAATTCCAAAACGAGGGGTAGGTAATCGGGAAGTTCGTTGCTACCGATATCGAATCCACAGCTTTGGTAAACCTCCTTTATCTCAACCAAAGCCTGTCCCCTTTTTTTGTCCTCCGCGTAGCGGTGATAGGTCAAATAAAAGTTGGTATCCTTCCCGAAGTCTATGTTTTCCACGTAATATTCCTGCAGGTTGCGGAGGTTTTGACTTCTAAAGAAATCGAGAAACCTCCAAATGTTTTGGTCTATCTCCTCCACCCCGAAGGGCTCTATTTCGTTGTTTTTAACAAAGTTGTATAGCTCCTCATCGGGATAGTCCAAAAGAAGGGAAAGAAGACGTAAAAAGTCCCTTTTTTCCATAACTATTAGCCTCCGCAACCTTCGCAAAATTGGCAACTGTGCCCGAGGTCGTAACCGGTAAGACCTTGTTCGCGGTAAACGTTTTCGAATTTTTCCTTATCGGTGGTGGGTATAACGAACCTATCCTCGTATTTGGCTATTGCGAGTAACCTGTACATTTCCTCAACTTGGACGGGGGTTAAACCCACTTCCTTTAAGAGGTTTTGGTCGAATTGATCCTCCCTACCGAGTTGTTTTGCCCTCATATACATCCTCATAACGAGGAGCTTTTTAAGGATGTTCCTTATAACGGTCTCATTTCCTGCGGTGAACAACTTTGCGAGGTATTTGATGGGTATCCTCATCTCGTCTATTGCGGGAAATATTTCGGTTTCCTTATAACCGTGTTGGGTCATAACCTTCAAAATCGGACTAAGGGGCGGTATGTACCAAACCATTGGTAGGGTTCTATATTCGGGATGCAGGGGAACCGCTATTCCGAATTCCTTAATCAACTTATAGGTGGGAGAATTTTGTGCCGCCACTATCCAATCGTAGCGGATACCGTTCTTTTCCGCTTCCTTTACAACCTTTTCATCTTTGGGGTTTAGGAGGATGTCGAGCATAGCGTTGTAGAGTTGCTTTTCGTCTTCGGTGGAAGCCGCCTCTTTTACCCTATCTATGTCGTAGAAAACAATACCGACGTACCTAATCCTTCCAACGCAGGTTTCGCTGCACACGGTGGGTAATCCCGCCTCAATTCTGGGATAGCAGAAAATACACTTTTCCGCCTTCTGGGTGTTCCAGTTGAAGTAAACCTTCTTATAAGGGCATGAGGATATACAGAACCTCCAACCTCTACAAACCTCTTGGTCCACCAAGACTATACCGTCCTCTTCCCTTTTATAGATAGCTCCCGAAGGGCATGCCGCCATACATGCGGGGTTTAAACAGTGGTTACAAAGCCTCGGTAGGTAGTAGAAAAAGCTCTTTTCGAATTCGAGGGTTATTTCCTTTTCCAGTTCGCTGTCTATGTTGGGGTCCTTTAACATGTATTCGGGAGACCCCGCAAGGTCGTCCTCCCAGTTGGGTCCCCATTCGGGTTTTTCGATATTTTCACCCGTGATGGAGGATTTAGCCCTTGCCACCGGTTGGTATTTGGAAGAGGGAGCATTTATGAGATTTTCGTAATCGTAATCCCACGGCTCGTAATACTCGTCTATGGTGGGAAGGTGGGGGTTATGGAATATGTTTATATATTCGAACAACTTACCTCCCAATCTAAGTTGGAGTTTTCCATTCTTAAGAACCCATCCCCCTTTATATTTACTTTGGTCCTCCCATTGTTTGGGGTATCCTATACCCGGTTTGGTTTCAACGTTGTTCCACCACATGTATTCGGTTCCTTCGCGGTTGGTCCACGTATTCTTACAGGTGATGCTACAGGTGTGACAACCGATGCACTTGTCGAGGTTTATAACCATGCTGACATTAGCTTTAACGTTCATTTTTCTCCCTCCTACACAAGGTTAAAAAGGAGGAGGCTTTAAGCCTCCGGGAAGGTAACCTTTTCAAGCTTCCTTATGTAAACCACCTCGTCCCTTTGGGTTCCGGTGGGTCCGTAGTAGTTAAATCCGTAAGAGAGTTGGGCATAAGCACCTACCGCAAGGGTGGGTTTGATGTGTATTTTGGTTGCCGCGTTGTGGGAACCTCCAACCTGATTGGTGGTGGGGGATACGGGAACGTGAACGGTTCTATCCTGGGCGTGATACATTAGGGCAACCCCTTTGGGAATACGGTGGCTTACAACCGCCCTTGCAACGACCACACCGTTGCGGTTTACCACCTCTATCCAATCGTTGTCCTTAATACCCGCCTCTTGGGCATCCTCGTGGTTAATCCAAACGTATTGACCTCCCCTAAACAGGGTGAGCATTCTTATGTTGTCGAAGAAGGTCGAGTGGATATTCCACTTTCCGTGGGGGGTTAGGTAACGCACTTTAATTTTCTTGGCGTTTTTAATGGTTTCGGGTTCGCTTTCGTATTCCTCGAAGGGGTCGAGGGCTAGAGGGGGTTTGTACACCGGAAGTTCCTCACCTATTTCTTTGAACAGTTCGTGGTCGAGCATAAAGTGCTGTCTACCCGTTAAGGTTCTAAACGGTACTAACAACTCCGTGTTGTTGGTAAAAGGTGTAAACCTCCTGGGGTTTTTCATATAGGGGAAGTTCTTTTCGTCCACCAAGGGTTTTTCATCGAATTTTTCCCAAATCTCCTGCAAATGCCTGTAATCCTCAACGTTACCGGTCCATATCGGGGAGGAAACCGTCAACCTGGGTTGGATATTAAGGTCGTTAAAGGTTATTCTTACCGCTTCGTAGTCTTTTGTTACATCTTTAACCGGCAAGCCGGTTTTTTCCTCGGCATTCTTCCACGCCTTGGAGGCAACCCTACCGTTGGTGACACTGGAAAGCCATAGCACCGCATTCGCCGCATTTACCGCAAACTCTATATTGGGCATTCCCTTGTTGAAACCTTCGTGGTGGACACCTATTAATTCTTTGAGCTCTTCGTACTCCTCCTTAGCGGACCACTTCCACCCGTGGGCGCCGAAAGGTTTGTTTGCCACGTTGGGGCCTAAAGCCACGTACATATCGTAGACTTTGGTGAAATCCCTCTCGACGATGGTTATGTTGGGCATTGTTTTGCCCGGTATGGGTTCAACCTCTCCTTTTTTCCAGTCCCTTACAACCCCGTAGGGTTGGGCAATCTCACCGGGGGAGTCGTGCATCATTGCGCTCGTAACGACATCCTTGTACTTACCGGGCAAATGCTTCTCGGCCAATTCGGAGAATTTCTTTGCCAAACCTTTGAAGATATCCCAGTCCGACCTGGCCTCCCACGGGGGGTCTATAGCCCTGTTGAACACGTGGATGAACGGGTGCATATCGGTACTGCTTAAATCCTCCTTCTCGTACCAGGTGGCGGCGGGTAAAACCACATCGGAGTATAGGGCTGTTCCCGCCATACGGAAGTCGAGGTTTACCATTAGGTCGAGCTTTCCTATGGGTGCGGGATGACGTATTTCGACCTCTTTGGGTTTTATAGGACTTTCCTCGGCGAGGAGCCCGGGATTTTCCGAGCCGAGCATGTGCTTTATAAAGTACTCGTGCCCCTTACCACCGGCGGAGAGCCAGTTAGCCCTCCAAACGAAGAACACCCTCGGGAAGTTGGTTGGATTGCCGGGGTCTTGGATGGCGAAGTCCAATTTACCCTGCTTTAGTTGTTCGACTACGAACTTAACGATTTCCTCGTTGGTTTTAGCCCCGTACTCTTCGGCGAGTTGTGCCAGTTCTATGGAGCTTTTGTTAAATTGCGGATAAACGGGTAGCCATCCGAGCCTTGCCGCCAAGTATAGGTAGTCGGCGGGATGCTTGGAATGTACTTTATCCCTTACGGGAGAGGCGAGGTTTTCCATATTGATGTCTTCGTAGCGGTACTGCTCGGATGCGAAGTAGTAGAAGGTTGTGGCGTTTTGAATTCTCGGAGGTAGGTACCAATCCCTTGCAAAGGCTATGGTAGCCCATGCGTCTATAGGTCTAACCTTTTCCTGTCCCACGTAGTGGGCCCATCCCCCTCCGTTTCTACCTTCCGAACCGGTGAGCATTACGAGGTTAAGAATGTTCCTGTAGATGATATCGGCGTGATACCAGTGGTTAATACCCGCCCCCATTATAATCATCGAGCGACCGTGGGTATCGGCGGCGTTTTGCGCGAATTCCCTAGCAATACGGATAACTTGCTCTGCGGGAACACCGGTAAATTTCTCCTGCCATTTGGGGGTATAAGGAACATCGTCTTCGTAACTTTTTGCGTAACCTTTTTCCAATCCCTCCCTTTTAACGGCGTAATTCGCAAACATAAGGTCCAAAACGGTGGTAACTATTAATTCCTGTTCCCCTACTTGGATTTTCTTAACCGGAATTTCCCTTTCGAGGACTTTTTTACCGTAATCGTCGAAGTAGGGAAGTTTTATTTCTACAACCGCGTCGTGTTTACCCAATACCGTTAAGAGGGGGTCTATTTTGTTCCCGTTTTCGTCCTCCAGTTTGAGGTTCCACTTTTTGCTATCCTCCCAACGGTAACCGATAGTTCCGTTGGGCAAGACCGGTTTGTCGCTCTTTTCATCCCATACTACGAGTTTCCATTCGGCGTTTGATACCTCCTTACCTAGGTCGGAAGCCCTTAGGTATCTATCGACCACGTATTTACCGTCTTCCGTTTGCTTCAACAGCACTAGGAAAGGTAGGTCGGTGTACCTTTTGGCGTATTCTATAAAGTAAGGCTCTTGTTTATCGGCATAAAACTCTTTCAGTATCACGTGGGTCATCGCTTGGGCTAAAGCCCCGTCGGTTCCAGCCCTTACCGGTACCCATTCGTCGGCGAACTTAACCGACTCGGCGTAGTCGGGGGCAATGGAGACAACTTTGGTTCCCCTATAACGGACCTCGGTCATAAAGTGTGCGTCGGGGCTTCTGGTCATGGGGACATTGGAACCCCACATAATGAGATAGCCGGCGTTATACCAGTCCCCACTTTCGGGAACGTCGGTCTGCTCACCCCATACCTGGGGCGATGCGGGGGGTAGGTCCGCATACCAATCGTAGAAACTGAGCATAGTCCCACCGATGAGGGATAGGAACCTCGCCCCCGAGGCGTAGCTAATCATCGACATTGCCGGGATAGGTGTAAATCCCGCGATGCGGTCGGGTCCGTATTTCTTAATAGTCCTTATAAGGGCGGAGGCTATAAGTTCGTAGGCTTCGTCCCAGGAAACCCTTACAAAGCCTCCCCTTCCCCTTTTCTTCTTGTAAGCCCTTTCCTTTTCGGGGTCGGAGAGTATTATGTCCCAAGCCTTTACGGGGTCTCCACCGGCTTGCTTTTTCGCCTCCCGCCACATTTCGAGGAGAACCCCGCGAACGTAGGGATACTTAACCCGAACGGGGCTATACACGTACCACGAAAAGGATGCTCCCCTCGGGCACCCCCTCGGTTCGTATTCGGGATGGTCGGGTCCCGTGGTGGGATAATCGAGAGCTTGATGCTCCCAGGTGATTACTCCATTTTTAACATAAACCTTCCAACGGCAGGAACCGGTACAGTTAACCCCGTGGGTGGAATAAACGAATTTGTCGTAACTAAAGCGGTTTCTATAAAAATCTTCCCACTCCCTACCCTCTTGGGTTAGGGCAATGTGCCCATCGGAAAAGGTTTGTTTGGGTACCAGATGCTTTAACCTCCTAAAGAGGTAGCTCCACTTCCTTCGCATATGAGCCTCCTCATTTGATGTTTATCAAATGTACTTAATCACCAAAAATAGCGAATTTGAAAAT